>JANLTA010000319.1:0-1808 GCA_031362705.1 Gemmataceae bacterium
TGGCCATCGCGGCACGGCCGGCGCTTCGCAAGACCCGACCATTCCCAAGAATGAGCCGGGCCATCCCATTGAACATCGCTTCACGACCGGCGTGCCGACCAGCCAGTGCATCACCTGTCACGTCCACCCCGGCACCACGGTGATGAACAGCTTCTGCGGTTACATGTGGTGGGACGAGGAGACCGAAGGCCAGCACATGTATCCGAAGAAGGAGAAAAAACTCTCGGCTGAAGATTTTGTCCGCGCGCAGATGAACAATCCCGATGAAGCGGCCGCCAAAGGTAACTGGTCGGACCCCGAGTTTCTCGCCAACGTGACCGATCTCAACCCAAAGATGTCCAAGACGCAGTTCGCCGACTTTCACAGCCACGGCTGGGTTTTCCGCGCAGTGTACAAGCATGATCGTCAGGGCCGACTGCTCGATCATCGCGGCGAAAAAGTCGGTCAGGTGGCGCCGAGCCACTTGCAGGCGGCAATGGAATGGCCGGTGCAGTCCAAACGGATTTATCGCGATGATCACGACGCCGAAGCCCTGCTGGAGGCCGAAGAACGGTTCAAGAAATCGCGTGATGGCATCCCTGTACACATGATGGACATTCATCTGGAAAAGGGCATGCACTGCGTCGATTGCCACTTTGCCCAGGACATGCACGGCAATGGCCGGTTGCACATGGAAGTGCGAGCCGCCTGTGAAATTCAGTGCATCGATTGCCACGGCTCGGCCACCGCCCGCGCCAGTTTGCGCACCAGTGGTCCCGCTGCGTATACGTCATCAACGCAAGGTGGCCGCGATCTCAAAGCGATGCGCACTCCCTTCGGCAAGCCGCGCTTCGAGGTGGAAGGCGACCGCGTGGTGCAGAACTCGATGGTCGAAAAAGGCACGCGCTGGGAAGTCAAACAGGTGCGCGACACGCTGGACCCGAAGCATCAGCATTACAACGAGAAGGCACGGCTGGCGAAGACGGTGCGAATGGAGAATGGCGAAATGGTCTGGGGCGATACTCCGGCCGAAGGCTCGTGCAACTATGCCCACGCCAACAGCAACATGCACTGCATCGCCTGCCATTCCTCGTGGAATCCGAGTTGTTATGGCTGCCACTTGCCGCAGCGGGCCAACCTCAAGATGCCCCATCTGCACTGGGACGGCGATGTGAACCGTAACTATACGTCGTACTGCTTCCAGACTCTGCGCGATGATGTTTACATGCTGGCCCGCGATGGCGACGTCACCGGTAACCGCATCAGCCCGGCGCGGTCTTCATGTGCGGTGCATGTCGGGTCTTACAACAACAATCGCGAGTCCATTTACGTGCAGCAACAGACCGTGTCGGCCGAGGGCGCGTCGGGCATTGCCTTTAGCACAAACGTGCCGCACACGGTGCGCGGAGCGGGCAAGTTCGAAACCCGGCAATGCACCGACTGCCATGTATCAAAGGAAAATGACAACAACGCCTGGATGGCGCAGTTGCTCATGCAGGGCACGAATAACCTGAACTTTGTCGGCCGGTATGCGTGGGTAGCGACCGGCGAGCACGGGCTGGTCGGCGTCGAAGTCACGGAACGCGAAGAGCCACAGGCCGTCTTTGGCAGCACGCTGCACGCGCTGGCCTTCCCGAGCAAGTTCGCCGAACATCTCAAAAACGCCCTCAAGCTGAAACACGCACATGAACATCCCGGCCCGGACATCAAGGAAGAGTTGATTCATCCACTGAAGAAACACGAAGTGCTACAAGTGCAGAACCGCGGCGAATTCCTCTATGCCGCTTGTGGTGAGGCCGGCATTCGTGTCTACGATATCGCGGCGATAG
>JANLTA010000321.1:0-18792 GCA_031362705.1 Gemmataceae bacterium
ATGTACGGGACTTAAACGACTTGTGGGGAAACGACAGCAAAACTTCGCGTGGCAATTGCGAGCGTTTTGTTTGCAATGACCTTTTACCTAACCGAGGCAGCAACCAACCCGGCTTTCGAAGCCCCCCGCCGGTGCCGGCCAATGGCAGAGTAGCTACATGTGACGAGTGGGCCACGCACTTGATCGATAACCGTGGTTGGAAGCCACTGCCAGACAGTGGGAAGTGCCCGGAGGGGTTCGTATTGGCAGCGCTTTACCGCGACACGAAACATAACGCCTTCCACGTGATTAAACAGATGCGTGACGGAAACTGGTGCGGCAAGGATGGCGCCGGACCAGTGACCTGTCAAAACCAACATGGGAACCTTATTAAAGAACCATCGAATAGTGACTTTGACGGTCACGAGTTCTGTCGCAAGATGTGTGCCCCTGATAGGTCAATTAGAAAGTAGAAAGTCATGAGGCAACGCAGGCGCATAGTAAGCTACACCATTGCAGTTGTGTCACTTGTCCTAGTAGGGACGGTGACCATTGTAATTCGGCGTCACACGTTACCAATGGGGCCATACGATTTAGTCAAATGTACGGACAATAACGGATCCTATTATTCACTGGCAAAGACAAATTTCAATGTGTTTGGACCGGAAGCCTTTGTGCACAGTCGATATAAGGCGGAGAATATCGTCGGTATCGTAGCGATTGTCAACAGGATGCCGAAGAACACGTGGATAATTACCTTTATATCGCCACCAATTTCACGAGGCACGCTGTTAGTCGAGGGACTCACAAGTCAAGAGTACAATAGTCTTCGGAAACACCTTGATGAGTTGGGTAGAAGCGACATACTAATGCAGGGTGTGGATGCTGATGTTTATCCTTGATCAAGCGTGACCGTGCCGCCAACTTCCTTCTTGATGGCCGTGTTATGCTCGCGGTTTTGATGGCCGGAGGCGGAATGGCGATGGCGGCAGAAGAAAAGGGGTCATTCAACATTGATTAGCACTGACCGCTATAACCGCAGCCAGAGTTGGACGCCGGATGCGCTGGGCAACTTCAGCAGCGTGACGGCGGACACCACGACAGTCATCCGCACGCATGACGCAGCCTGCGGGAACTTTATTTTTGCAACTGCGCTTGCTATTTCCAAGTCATAGTGTACACTTGTGTATGTCGGCCTCCGGAGCCGATAAATGACGCAAATGGGCGGGTTCGGATCCAGTCCGTCCATCGGCGTCATGACAGAGAGGTCCGTGGATCGAGTTGATTCAAGTGTTGGAAGACCAAAGCCGGAACCGGTTTTCCCTCCGTGAAGTCAACGAAATCCCCGGATGAGTTGGTGTCTGTTGAAAGGCGATGCCGCGGGACAACACGATCCGGCGTTACCGTCGCGTAAACAACCTCACCACCCACCCCCTCGCCATCAGCGACAAATGAACCGACTCAACTGAGTCGGCTCAACGAGAAGAGCGCCACACGCGCCCACCTCGAGTGTGGCAACAAGGTTGGCCGCCGCGGTCGCGGTGAGCGTGACCATTACCCCAAGTGCCCGCGGCATTCGCCTTTCCAGCGCGTGGGAGTGCGCGCGGGCGGATGTGGGGAGCGAGGGAGTTGATAGTGATTAGTTGCAAGTGATGAGTGGTCTGTGGATCGGGACCGCGGGGCTGGTGGCTAATCGCCAGTGAGTTTGTTCTTTGACAACTGAATTGGCAACCAACGCGGCCGGGCCGGCTTTCGCCCCAAAGTGCTTTCATCCGGCCGCGTTGTAACGGTCATCACGCCTTAAGATCGAAGCGATCAAGGTTCATCACTTTGTTCCATGCCGCGACGAAGTCGTGAACGAACTTCTTCTGGGCGTCGGAACTTCCGTAGACTTCGGCCAGGGCGCGGAGTTGCGAGTTGGAACCGAAGACGAGATCGACTCGCGTGCCGGTCCATTTGAGTTCGCCCGTTTTGCGATCGCGGCCTTCATACACGTCCGCGTCTTGCGAGACCGGCTTCCATTCCGTGCTCATGTCCAGCAGGTTCACGAAGAAGTCATTGGTCAGCGCATCGGCACGCTTGGTGAAGACGCCGTGTCGGGCCTTGCCGACGTTGGTATTCAGAACGCGCATGCCGCCCACGAGCGCCGTCATTTCGGGCGCGGTCAGGGTCATCAATTGCGCCTTATCCACCAGCAGCGCTTCGGCCCGCACCGTGTATTTGCCCTTGAGGTAGTTGCGGAAGCCGTCTGCCATGGGTTCGAGGAAATCGAAAGAGGCCGCATCGGTTTGCTCCGCGGATGCGTCCATGCGACCCGGCGTGAACGGGACCGTGACCGTGTGGCCGGCGTTCTTCGCCGCCTGCTCAATGCCTGCACAGCCTGCCAGAACGATGATGTCAGCAAGCGACACCTTTTTGCCGCCGGACAGGGAACCATTGAATGCACTCTGGATGCCCTCAAGAGTCTTGAGCACCTTGGCCAGTTGGGTCGGTTGATTGACTTCCCAATCCTTCTGCGGTGCCAGGCGAATCCGGGCACCGTTGGCACCGCCGCGTTTGTCGGAGCCACGGAACGTGGATGCCGAAGCCCAGGCGGTCGAAACCAGCTCCGAGATGGAAAGACCGGATGCCTGGATCTTGGCCTTCAAGGAAGCGATATCCTTCGCATCAATCAATGGGTGGTTGACCGCGGGAATGGGATCCTGCCAGATGAGCACTTCCGCAGGAACCTCCGCGCCGAGATAACGTGGGCGCGGCCCCATATCGCGGTGAGTCAGCTTGAACCACGCCCGGGCGAACGCGTCGGCAAGCTGGTCCGGATTCTCCATGAACCGCCGCGAGATTTTCTCGTAGACAGGGTCGAACCGCAGCGCAAGGTCGGTGGTGAGCATGGAAGGCGCGATCCGCTTCGAGGCGTCATGAGCATGCGGCACGGTGCCGGCGCCCGCGTTGCCCTTCGGCTTCCATTGCTGCGCACCGCCGGGGCTTTTTGTAAGCTCCCACTCGTAGCCGAATAGGCTCTGGAAGAAGCCGTTACTCCACTTAGTGGGAGTGGTGGTCCAAGTGACTTCCAAACCGCTGGTAATCGCGTCGCCGCCTTTGCCTTTGCCGAAGCTGTTTTTCCAGCCGAAGCCTTGGTCCTCGAGGCCGGAGGCTTCAGGCTCGGGCGCAACGTGAGACGAATCGGCAGCGCCATGGGTCTTGCCAAAGGAGTGGCCGCCGGCGATCAGTGCGACCGTTTCCTCGTCGTTCATGGCCATGCGGGCGAATGTCTCGCGGATGTCCTTCGCTGCAGCTAACGGATCTGGATTGCCATCCGGGCCTTCGGGGTTGACGTAAATCAGGCCCATCTGCACCGCAGCCAACGGCTTCTCCAGGTTGCGACCGTGCATTTTCCCGTCCGCCGTGTCATCGGACACGAGCACCGCGCCATCTTTTTCAACGCCCTCGGAACCGTGGGCGTAGCGTTTGTCACCACCCAGCCAGGTTGATTCCATGCCCCAATAAACGTCGTGATCCGGCTCCCAGACGTCCTCACGTCCGCCGCCAAAACCGAACGTCTTGAAGCCCATCGTCTCCAGCGCGACGTTTCCCGTGAGAATCATCAGGTCGGCCCACGAGATCTTCCGGCCATACTTTTGCTTGATCGGCCACAGGAGCCTGCGCGCCTTGTCCAGACTGACGTTGTCCGGCCAACTGTTGAGCGGCGCGAAACGTTGCTGGCCCCGGCCCGCGCCACCACGACCATCGCCGGTGCGGTAGGTGCCGGCGCTGTGCCACGCCATGCGAATGAACAACGGGCCGTAGTGGCCGAAGTCCGCCGGCCACCAGTCCTGCGAGTTGGTCATCAGCTGTGCAAGGTCTTTCTTTACCGCTGCCAGATCGAGGCTCTTGAACTCTTCCGCATAATTGAAGTCCTCACCCATCGGATTGGACTTTGTGGAATGTTGTTGCAGGAGTTCGATCTTCAACTGATTCGGCCACCAGTCGCGATTCGACATGGCCCCAGCCGTCATGTGTTTGTCAGCTCCATTCTTTGCCGGACTCTTGTCTGAGTTTTCTGACATCTGAACGCTCCTGATGTTTGACTTGAGAATCGTTGGGTCCGACTTCGAAGTTTCGTTTTATTGACTCCGTCAAGAATTAGCTTGATTCCAAATTCAGTTGGGTAACGGGAAATTGATGTGAGCGCATGCCAGGCACGCGGCCGACGTATGTGCAGCGCTTCCAACTGAAACTCTGGTTAACGAGATTGACTTGGACCGCATCCGCGTTCCGGTGTACGGCGGATGCGGCCTTTGAAACTACTTCACCTGCAAGGTTACGGTGCTAATCTTGCGGCCAACTTGGATTTGAAGCGTGGCGCCATCTTCATCGAGGCTGGCCTCAATGATCGACATTGCATCTTCGGCTGAGTCAATCGTTTGATCGTTGACCCGAAGGATCACGGTGCCGGGCGCGATGCCTGCCTTGTCGGCCAAGCCGTTTTGGAACACGCCGTGCACGATGGCCGCTCCGGATTGTTTGACGCCGATGCGTTGGGTTTGTTCTTCGGTCAACGATGACAATTGAAGACCTGCTTTGACCAACGTTACAACTTGGCCATTACCCATGATCGGCCGGCCCGTGGGCCGCGGCTTTACGACGTTGTAGTCCTTGGGTTCTTCTTCGAGAACGACTTGCACTTTCGTTGGCTTGCCGTCGCGGAGTATGCCCAATTCCACAGTTGAGCCCACGGGCTGATTGGCGATGGCCTTGGTGAGGTCGCGGAACTCCTCAATCGGTTTGCCGTTGATGGATGTGATGGCGTCTTTGGCTAGGATGCCACCCTTCTCGGCCGGTGCCTTTGCCACCACGCTGGCCACGATCACGCCGGTGCCGGGCCGACTGGCGTCTTTGCGGGCGGTGCTGGAGCGAATGCCGATGTACGGCCGTTTGACCACGCCATCGCGAATGAGCGGCAGCATGACGCTTCGGGTCATGTTGCTGGAAATGGCGAAGCTCACACCCTGGAAGCCGCCACTGCCACTCTTGATAGCGGAGTTGACGCCGATGACTTTGCCGTCGAGGTTAACCAGTGGGCCACCGGAGTTACCGGGGTTAATCGCAGCGTCGGTTTGTAGAAAATCGTCCAGCGGATTCAACTCAACGTCGCGTCCCTTGGCACTGATGATGCCGCTGGTCACTGAACCGGAAAGACCGAATGGTGCGCCGATTGCCAACACGCGATCGCCGACTTCCATCAACTCGCTGTCAGCGAATTCCAAAGCGGTCAACTTGGCATCCTGTGGATCGAAACGGACGATGGCCAAGTCGGTTTTCTTGTCGCTCTTGATATCGCGGGACGTGAACTTGCGGCCGCCAGTCAATGTGATCTCCACGTGGTCAGCGTTTTCGACAACGTGAAAGTTGGTCAGCACGATGCCCCGCGTGTCGACGATAAAGCCGGAGCCGAAACCTACGCTCATGTCGTCAGGTTGCTTCGGTGCGGGCTTGGATTCGAGATTGTCGAAGAACTTGCGCAGATCGTTCGACTCGCTGCCCTGTTCATTGCGAAACGCATTCAACTTACTGCGATTCACCTTCGCGTCGATGCTCACGACGGCGGGCAGCACGCCTTTGACGACGTGACGGAAGCTGAATGGCTCGCTTCGGTGCGTGGCGACCGGCGGCGGCGGCTGAGCGCCGACAGGTGCGGCCAATGCGAAGCCGGCTACCAGGAAAGCCAAGGCTGGGTGAATGCGTCGTACCGACATGTGTGGAAACCCCTCATGCTAGGCCTCCCGGCCGCCGGGGCTGCCGACGGCGTGGGAGTAGTATGTCATATCATACACCGCCGGGCGACTCCGGATTCGACTCGCCCGATTTTCCGGGAATTGACACGTTCGTCCGGGGTCGGTAAGTTCTAAGTTCAGCCCCTATCGACCGTTCGGGCACAACATTTGCCAATCCGCACCGCTACACCTGCCGAGACCGATATAATATCGGCTTGCCAGGAAGCCATCGGCTACCAATTCAAGACCCCGGACCTGCTCCGGGCCGCCCTCACGCATACCTCAGTCGCCAACACCCGCAGCGCCTCCAACGAGCGACTGGAGTTCCTGGGTGATTCGGTTCTCGGGCTCATTTGTTGCGAACAACTGTTCGTTCGTTACCCGGAATTTCACGAAGGCGACATGACCAAAGTGAAATCGGTCGTCGTCAGCCGGCGAACTTGCGCCCGGATGGGCAAAAAACTCAACTTGCAGGAATTCCTGTTCTTCGGCAAAGGCATGCGTCGCGGGCCGGACGGGCCGAGCAACCTGCTGGCCGACGCCTTCGAATCGCTGGTCGGTGCTATATTTATCGACGGCGGCCTTGATGCCGTCAAGCCGATCGTTCTTGCCTTGCTGCTGCCTGAAATCGACGACGTGATTGCCGGTGAACATTCCAATCACAAATCCATCCTGCAACAGGTCGCCCAGAAAGAGTTTGGCGACTGCCCCAAGTATAAGGTGCTGGACGAGCAAGGCCCGGACCACAACAAGTGCTTTAAGATCGCCGCCGAGATCGCCAAGGTGACGTACCCGGCCGCGTGGGGTGCGAACAAAAAAGACGCCGAGCAAAAGGCCGCCATGAACGCCCTGAGCGCGATCAACCAGGAAGAGATTCCGTTCCCGGCGGATGTGTGACGCCGCCGCGATTGCTTTGATAACGATACCTTGGTAGCATGTCGTGCGGGGGCGGTTGACGCCCGCGGGGTGAGCGATGCGCGAGCCGTTACAGTGGTCATTTCCGATTGGTCGGCTGTTTGAAGCCACGGTTCGCGTCCACGTGATGCTGCCCTTGGTGATGCTCGGACTTTATCTCAAAGAACTCAAGAACTTACAGAACATACCCGGAGCGCCGCTCGCCATCCTCGCGGTAATGGGGATATTGTTCGTTTCGATTCTGCTGCATGAGTTCGGGCACGTGTTTGCCGCCCGGGCCGTCGGTGGCGATTGCGACGAGGTGGTCCTCTGGCCGCTCGGTGGATTGGCCATGTGCGATCTGCCGGCCTCGCCGAAGACACATTTTCTGACGGCGCTGGCCGGGCCGCTGGTCAACCTGATGTTGTGCGTTCTTGCGGCGGCGTTCCTCGTCGGGCAGTCGATTTGGCCGCCGCTCAATCCGCTCAACCATCACATGATCTATCCGAACATCGTGAATTGGCAGAGTGGCTTGAGCGTGCCTGAAACCTGGTATCAGATGTTGGCGGCCCGTGTGTTCTTGTGGAACTGGGTGCTGTTCCTGTTCAATCTCCTGCCGGCTTATCCGATGGATTTTGGCCGGATGCTGCACGCCGTGTTGTGGGCGCGAAGCGACGAGCGCACGGCAGCCGGCACGACGGCATATGTCGGTTTTGGGTCGATGTTGGTGTTGTTGGTGGTCGCCATTTATCAGGACGCGGTGCTAATGTTCGCATTGGCGATTTTCATCTACCTGCATTGTCGGACGCTGATGATGTATGCCGAGGGTGCCGACGAAACCGGATTCAGCCTGGATATGGCCGGCGATGGTGAAGCAAGCCCGCCACGCAAACACAAACCCAATTTCTACCAGCGTTGGCGACAAAAACGTGCCGCACGCATGTTGCAACAGGAACGTGAAGACCGCGAAAACGAAGAACGCCGGCTGGATGAGTTGCTCGACAAAGTGCAACGCCTCGGCAAACAATCCCTCAGCGTCGAAGAAGAACGCTTCTTGTCACGCGTGTCGGCACGGTATCGGAATAACCGAAGTTAGACGTTTGTCTCTATAACAATCAGCAAGTCACAAAGTCGTCCGAGGACCGTGCCGTGGATCGCGGCAATCATTACGAGGCCGCTTTTGAGGAGTACCTGCGGCAACGCCGGCTGCCGTATATTCCGGTCGATGAGACACGCCGTGCCAATCTGGCCAAGGGCGGACCGGTGAAGAGTTTGGATTTCATTGTGTATGGCGAGAAAGGTTGCCGGCTGCTGGTGGACGTGAAAGGCCGGCGTTATCCGGGTAAGTCGGCCGGCAAACCGCGCGGCACTTGGGAATGCTGGTCCACCCGCGATGATGTCGAGGGATTGTTGCGTTGGCAGGAAATCTTCGGCCTCGGCTTCGATGGCGCTTTGGTGTTCATGTACGAACTCGGGGAAAAGGTCGAACTGCCGATTGATACTCCCGACTTATGGACCTGGCGTGGCCAGCGCTATCTTCTGCGTGCAGTGTTGATTGATGATTACGCCGAGAAGATGCGGACGCGCAGCCCCAAGTGGAAGACCGTGAGCCTCAGCACGGCGGCGTATAAAGAATTGGTGAAACCCCTGGTGGAGTTCACGCACCTGCGCGAGTTCATGACGCGGAAGCCCCGACAGGCGGTCTGCGCATGAGATTGGGCCTGCGGCTGGAATCGCTGGGTTTGACATTTCGCGCCGCGTTGAGTGCTGCCAGCCGCCTTGCCGTGGCCGGCGTGCAATTCGACGCCACGGCTGAACTGCATCCGGATCGGCTTTCCGACACGGGCCGCCGTGAAGTCGCGCATTTGTTGCGCTCGCATAGCCTCGAATTGACCGCACTACACTGCCCGCTGAGGCACGGTCTTGATCACGCGCCGAACCTCGATGCCCGGTTGGCTCATTTGCAAAAAGCACTAGCGCTCAGTTGCGACCTCGGCGCCCGCATCGTCATCGTGGATTCGGGCCGGCTGCCGGAAAACGACGACCCGCGCATGGCCACGTTGCGCGAAGCACTGATCGCGCTGGGCAACCATGCCGATCGAATCGGCGCAAGACTCGCATTGGAATCCGGGATGGACACCGGCGAACGGCTCGCAACATTCCTGGCAGCATTGCCCACCGCTGGCATCGGCGTGAATTACGACCCCGGCAACTTTCTCGTGCATGGCCTTGACCCCATTGCCCAACTCGCGCCGCTGAAAGACATCATCGTCCACGCCCATGCCCACGACGCCAAAAGCGGCTCCGCTGGCCGACTCGCCGGCGCGGTTGCTGTAGGGGCCGGCGATGTCGATTGGTTTGCGTTAGTCGGCCATCTAGCAGCCCAGGAATACCGCGGTTGGCTGGTCGTCGAGACGGATGACCCCGACGCGGAGGCCGTGGAAACCGGAGTGAAGGTGCTGAAGCGATTGGTATGATTGAATTGAGCGATTATCCACGTCTCCAGACTTGCAGCTTGGAAGGCAGCACCGTGGTCGTGAAGCCGTACCGCTTGGCTATTGCCATTAATTCTGATTCCGAAATTGTGTTGTCGAACGCCTCCAGACAAACCGCATCCACACGATGCAGCCACTCGGGTTGCGAACGAAATAACTCGGCTTCGTAGCCCTCGATATCCACTTTCAGCAAACCGACACGCTCCCAGTTCAATCGATTGAGAATGGTCGGAATGGACAGGGCTTCCACCGCGATACCGCCACGCGGGCCGGTCGCTTGTTCGTTCGCGACAATGTGATGCGCGCAATCGAGGTTCGCCAAGGCCATCGTCACGGTGCCATCGGTGACGGCCACGGCTGTGGGAAATACCGTTGCGGAAATACCGTTGAGTGACAGGTTTTCCCGCAGCATGGAAACATTGACGGGAACTGGCTCGACCACCGCCAGTTTGGCCTGGGGCCAACGGCGACCAAAATAGATCGTGGCGAGGCCAATATTGCCGCCGAGATCGAGGATGGTGTTTGGAGTGGCAACGTCCACTTCGTAGTTACGGGAGATGAGCACTTCGCCGAAGACCAGTTGGTCGGCACCGCGGTTGTCGCGAACCGCAAGATGTACGATACCGACCGGCGAGTCGAGCCGAAAGCTGATGTGTCGCGGCGTCGGGCTAGTGCGGCCATAGCCTTTATGGTTGTAAAGCCAGCACAGATAATTCCACTGATCGCGCGTGCTTGCACCGATCCGAATTGCTTCCCGGACGTTCTTGGCCAACTGTAGCGGATTGATAATCCATCGACTCATTGTGTCTAATGTGCAACGACACCGCCGCGCGACAAGTCGCAAATCACAAGATCAACATCGCATCGCCATAGCTGAAGAAGCGATATCGTTCGGCCATTGCCGCTTCATACGCTTGCCGGATCAATTTTTCACCGGCAAATGCGCCAACTAGTAACAGCAAGCTCGTTCGCGGCAGATGAAAGTTCGTCATCAGGGCATCCACCGCGCGAAACGCAAACGGCTCGCGGATGTACAAGTCAGTTTCACCGGTGCGTGCCGTGATTTCTCCCGATTCCAATGTTCGCACCGTCGTCGTGCCAACTGCCACAACCCGGCCGCCTCGTGCTTGCGTTTCGCGCACGGCGGCTGCCGTCGCGGCGGGCAGCGTACACCATTCCTTGTGCATGACATGCTTGTCAGGATCGCCAGCCGCCAGCGGTTGAAACGTGCCCAAGCCAACATGCAGCGTCACCGATGCGCGATGAATGCCGTGATCGTGCAGTCGTTGAAACAACTCCGGCGTGAAGTGCAGCCCGGCCGTGGGAGCGGCCACCGAACCCGGCGTTCGAGCAAACACGGTCTGATACCTGATCTTGTCGCAGTCGTCGCCCCGGCCCTTGCGAATGTATGGCGGCAACGGCACCATCCCGTGTTGTTCCAACAACTCGATGGCCGACCCCAGCGACTCCGGACGATACACCCATGGCTGTCCCGCCGGCCGATCAACGAGCGTGAGAACTAAACCAGTTTCGACGATAACGCGCTCGCCGACGGTCAGCATGCCTTTCGTTTGCGACAATAGCGACCAAGTGCCATCGGCCAAGGTGCCGAGATACAGCCCTTCCCATTTGCCGCCGGTGCGTTCACGCCGACCCAGCAACCGGGCCGGCAACACCCGCGTGTCGTTGACAACGATCAAGTCACCAGCACTTAATAAGTCCGGCAAATCGAAAACATGGCGATGCTCAATTGTCGCACGGTCACGATCAACGACTAAGAGCCGCGCGTGATCGCGCGGCTCCACCGGCCGCTGGGCGATTAAGTCCGGCGGCAAATCGTAGTCCAGGAACATGTCGATCACTTAAATGCTTTGAGCCAATCCTCGAACGGCTTCTTCTGCGCTTCCACGGTCTTGGCCGGACCGCGCAGGTTCATGTAATATGGTCCGTTCGGGCTGGGGAAGATCACGTTGATGGCGCGGAAGTCAGGCTTTTCCACGGCTTTGGCATTCGGGTCGGCCGGCGGCTTGAACAAGTACGTTCCGGAAATGTCCAGCGTCGTCACTTGCATGTCACCCACCTTGAACTTATCGATTTTGGCCTTCTCGCCGGCTGGCTCTTTGAACATGCCCTTCCAGCGTTTGAGATTCTCCTCCAGGCTGCCGCCCTGGCCCTTGCCGAAGAAAAACACGATGACCTCGGTGTCTTCCGCTTCGCCGGCGGCCTTGTCGATCTTGAAGTGATGCTTTCGCATCGCGGAGCTGCTCTTTTGCTGCTTCCACGCGGCCGGGGCCTTGGACTTCATGCCGTCCAACTCGACGATCACATCATCAGCGGCAAACGCCGGCCCGGCGATGCCGATCATCAGCAAACCGGCAAAAATACGACGCAACATCAGCAAGTCTCCTGCTAGCGTGGGCGGATGTCTGTCATTATCGTTGCGAGCGAGCATTTGCCCATATGCGGAGTTGTTCAGGCTGCCACCACATGGTTCCGCAATATGCCGATGCCCTCGATTTCCACTTCGCACACGTCGCCGGGTTGCAGCCACACCGGCGGTTTGCGGGCGAACCCAACGCCGGGCGGTGTTCCGGTGAAGATGAGATCGCCGGGTTCGAGAGTGACGATTTGCGTCAAGTAGGCGATCAATTGCGGCACGGTGAAGATGAACTCCCGCGTATTGGAGTCTTGCATCGTCTGGCCATTGAGCCGCATTTGCACGCGCAAATTGTGCGGGTCGGGAAACTCGTCGGCCGTCACCAGTTCCGGGCCAATGGGCGCGAACGTGTCAAACGTTTTGCCGATGGTCCATTGCCGTTCGGCTCCGCGCATCTGCCAATCGCGGGCGCTGACATCATGGCCACAGGTGTAGCCTGCCACGTAACTCATCGCATCGGCTTCGCTGACATCGCGGCCACGCCGGCCAATCACGACAACAAGTTCCGCCTCGTAATCGACTTTTTGACTCACCCTGGGCAGATGAATCGCGCCGCCGTGGGCGTTTAGCGCATTGTGATACTTGGCGAACAACACCGGTTCGGTCGGTATCGCTTTCCCGCCTTCGATGGCGTGATCACGATAGTTGAGACCAATGCAGAGTATCTTCGGCGCGTCGGGAATCACTGGCGCATACTGCGCTTGAGTTGCCGGTACCCGCATTACCTTCGTGGAGATAGCCGCGACCCGCCCAAGTGTGGCCGGCCCACCCACTAGCAAACCGCGAATGGTCGCCGGCAGACTAGGATCAGCCGCGTTGACATCAATGTAATCATCGCCAACACGGGCAAACGCTCTTGGACCCGTCGGCGTGAGTAGAGTGGCTAGTCGCATTCGGGTAGTGTCTCAGTTTGCCACGGCGCGAGAAGTCGACGTGTCTAACATGAATTCGTCTTCTTTGTGCTTTCCTTCGTGGCCTTTGAGTCTTTGTGGTGAGTTCTTAAGACCAACCACAAAGACTCAAAGGTCACAAAGGAAGCACGAAGAAAACTAAACTGCGACACGACCCGCATTCGTGTTCGGTGGTCAATGGGCCGTGCAGAAATGATACGAACGAAAAAGCCCACTCGTCGAAACGAGTGGGCTTTTGTAATTCAACTGACGTTACGCCAGGTTGACGGCATACGTATCCAACAGTGTCTTCACCTGATTGCGTTTGTCAACATTGTCCCGCAACGCGGCAAAGAGAAAAGTCGGTGTCTTTGGCGGGAACGGCATGCCGGCGCTGGAGATCTGGTTGATCTGCGTTGACAGTTGAACGAGCACTTCCTCGGTCAGGCCGCAGTTCACGAGGATGTAGAACCGTGGATCAGTGTGCGACGACGCCTGCCAGAAGACGTTGTCTTTCTTGTTGGTCGAGACGCCTTTTTTGAGTTTGTAGGTCACGGTCTGCATCTTGCTTTCCGGCTTCCACGGCTCAAAAACCAGCAGTTTTTGCGCCTCGCTCCATTCGACGAGGTCGTAGAGAGCCAAGGCATTTTTGGGGAAGTTCGGTGACGTGGGTCGCGCGATTGTGGAGAGAAACGCGAGGCAATCCTTCGCCACGTCCTTGCCAAAACGCTCGAACGGTGGAGTGTCGGTAGCCATGTTTATCACTGTCCTTTCAATTCATTCTATGTGATTTGCCGGCGAAGCCAAAGCCCATTCAGGCATGCCCGGTAATTCAGCGAATCGCAGCGGGAAACCGGGCCAACGGCTGGAAACCGCCGTGCTGTCGGATTAAGCTGTCCTCATGGCTTCCGACAGCGATCGCGTGTTAATTGCACAGATTCGGCAGGGCGAACCCGACGCCTGGCAACGGCTCATCGACCGGTACGAAGGTCGCCTGCTGGCGTTTGCCGAGCGGAGATTGCGTGATCGCGCCACCAGTGAGGATGTGGTTCAGGAAACTTTCGTCGGCTTTCTCAATTCGTTGCCGAACTTTGATGATCGCCGGGAGCTGCAAACATATTTGTTCACGATTGCATCGCACAAAGTTACGGACCATTTGCGCCGCACCGGTCGACGGCCGTGGCAAACCGGCAGCGACGATGGCGACGACATTCTCAATAACCAGCAGGACAGCGGCCAACGGGCGGCCAGCAGTCAGGCCCGCAGCCATGAACGCCGCGATTTGGAAGACGACGCCATCACACGATGTCTTGGCCAGATGCTGCATGGCTGGATGCAAAAAGGCGACTACATCCGGGTGCAGGTGTTGGAGTTGCTCTTCGTGAAGGGCATGGCCAACCGCGATGTGGCCGCCAAGCTCGATGTTGGCGAGCAACAGGTGGCCAACTACCGCTTTGCCGCCTTGCGCAAACTCAGCGAAATGATCCGCGAAGCCGGTTTGCCGACGGATGTGTTTCCTGAATTAGCCGAGCTGACGCCCGAGGGATGACATGCGCGAAAACACGGTGAAGCGAAAGCTTCGAGCCGGACAGGTCAGCGTCGGTGCCTGGCTTTCCCTGGGAAACGTACTTGCTGCACGGTACATGGCCCGAGCGGGTTTCGATTGGCTCAACGTCGATCTCGAACACTCGGCCACGGACATTGCGACTGCCGCGCAGATGTTCGGTGCCATTGCTGACGCCGGCACGCATTGCCTGCCACTTGCCCGAGTCCCGTGCAATCGGCACGAGCATTTTAAGCAGGTCCTCGATGCCGGCGCGATGGGCGTGATCGTGCCGATGGTGCTCACCCGCCAAGAAGCGGAAGATGCCGTGACCGCATGCCTATATCCGCCACGCGGCAACCGCTCCGTGGGCGGCACGGTGGCCGCGCTGAATTACGATATACCATTTGCCGACTATCTCGAAAAAGTCGATGACGAGTTGCTGATCGTGTTGCAGTGCGAACACATTGACACGGTGGACCGCGTCGAGGAAGTGTTTTCGGTAGCCGGCGTCGATGTCGTCTTCATCGGCCCCAACGACCTGAAGCGCAGCATGTACGGGACGGACGGCTCGCGACCCAGTGACGCCGATTTGAAATCGGCACGAAGGAAAGTCGTCGCCTCGTGCGAGAAGATTGGCGTCGCGCCCGGCATCCATTGCGCGAACGCCGCCGATGTGATGCAGCGGCGAGACGAAGGCTTCCGCTTCCTGGGGCTTGGCAGCGAGCAAGGATTAATGATGGACGGGGCGTCGGCGGCACTGCGGGCAGTTAACGGTTAAATAGCGAGTAATAATCATGGCCAAACAACACACTCCCGGGTTCCTCAAGGTCGTCACCGATGCGAAGTCGCGGGTGCGCGAATGCACGGTGGACGATGTGAAGGTTCGGCTGGATCGTGGCGACAAAGTTGTTTTGATCGATGTGCGCGAGGAGAGCGAATTCGCGGCCGAGCATTTGCCGGGGGCTTTGCATATCAGCAAGGGTATCATCGAGCGCGATGTGGAGACACGCTTTCCGGACCCGACGACAGAATTAGTGCTTTATTGTGGCGGCGGATTTCGCTCGGCATTGGCGGCCGACAATCTGCAAAGGATGGGCTACACCAACATCATCTCGATGGATGGCGGCCATCGAGTTTGGAAAGAACGTGGTTATCGGCTGGAGAAATAACCTCCATCACGATGCCTTTGCCGATGTGTGATCATGGACAATGCGCCAATTGCCGTCTATGCGCTTCATAATGAGAGTGAATAAGCCGGCGGGTTTGGTGTTGTCGGGCAAATCGAGCTTCCATTTGCCGCGGGCGTAGGCGGCGTCGCCAGTCAACACAGCGACATCAATGTCGGAGAACGTGAGCTTGCCCATCGCCTTGCCTTCGGCCTGGTAGCGTTTGCGGTAGCGGTCCAGTGTAGTTTGCCAGCCCGTGGTCGCGTCGCCACCTGAGTAGAAGGTGAGTTTGTCGCTGTTCCAATAACCGGCCATGAAGCCGTCAAGGTCGCCTTTGTTCCAGGCTTCGACTTGCTTGGATAACTCGGCCTGGATGTCGGTGATGGCGTTTTCCGGTTTTGCCTGCGTCAGGCCCCAAACCAGGCCCGCGCCGCCGATCAATACGGCGAACGCGGCGGCTTCCACGGCCATGACGCCAAATATCACGGACCACGAAAGACGCATGATCTTGGCCGGTTCGTCTGGCATGATGTGATTCTCCTGCTTCACCAATCGCTATCGTTGATTGTCTCGCCGCCAGCACGGGTACACAAGGCCGCAAAGGTCCGCGGGTTCATCGTCCAGAGTAAGAAGCGCGTCGAACCGTCGCACATGGCGGCGCAAAAGCCCCCGGGGTGGGCGGCACCGCCGGGCACGCCGCCGGGGAACACGTCACGGGCGGCCGATAAGGTCTCCGGGCTGGACCATGCCGCTCCTTTGCCATTCTCGGCCAGGAGGATGGTGTTGGCCGTGCCGTCCTTCACATCGCCGTTCCGCGCCCGGCCATTGGCGGGTAGCGCTCCGGTGAAGTTCAAGTCGGGGTCGGACCAGCCGAAGTCAACAAAGATGGCGCTGGGCACCACGCCGCCGTAGTGACAGCCCGCGCCCCAACTTACTGGGTTGTCGTTGTCGTCATATTCAAAAACAGATTGCGGAAAAGTCGCGCTGCCGGGACAGATGAGTTCGCCGAGCCGTGTGCGCACGATCGGTTGATTCTCCGTCGCGTGATAAGACACATCCCATCGGTACCCAGCTGCGAAGTCAGTGGATACGAGGAAGCCGAGCAGGCACGAGTACATACCGTGACTGACACCTTCCGGCACGACGAACGAATCTGAGGCCGGGCCGGATACCGCGCCGGGCGGCAAGCGACCTTGCGTGGCTTCAAATGCCAAGACCGCTGCCGCTTGGTTGTGCAAATTGTTCAGACAATAGGTTCGTGCGCTGGCCGTGCGCAGTTTTTGCACAGCGGGAATGGTCAATCCGAGTAACGCGGCAATGATGGCAATGACAACGAGTAGCTCGACGAGACTAAAGCCATTGCGACGCATCACGGCATCTTCAATGCGTTGAGGGCCGACATCGGACCATTGAATTGATCGAGGTCCACGTTGCCGGTGATACCCGGCACGGCACCGGTGGCGGAATATTGCCACATGGTCCAATTGGTCCACGCTGATGGCAAGGGAAACGGATTGGACACGCCCCAGCGCGGCATCCACAGCGGGCAGTTGTAGTTGTAAGGTGAGTTACCTGCCATATCACGCCAAAAGTAGAACCCGCAATAGATCATCGGCGGGCGACCCATGCGCTGTCGCAGCTCCTGGCAGAACCGCTGAATCCAATAACGAACTTGCGAAGTGGTTTGCCCGTCGGTCGCTTCGATATCCAGAACACATGGCAAGTCGCCGCTCGATGGCTTCACGGTGCGATAGAAATGGCGGGCCTGGGCAATCGGATCGGTGTTAGGCCGGCCGTAGTGATAGGCGCCGCGAACCATGTTGTTGGCCTTGATCGCCGGCCAGTTCGTTGTGAACTTCGGATCGGTAAACGTCATTCCTTCCGTGGCTTTGCAGATGATGAATTGAATGCCTGAGACGGCGACCGTCGCGAAGTTGACCGTGCCCTGCCATTGCGAAATGTCGATGCCATCGAGTACGGTGCCCTGGGCCGATACCTTGGGCGCGACGCCAAGTGCCGTGCCGGCTGCTAACGCGCCGCAGCGCCGCAGGAAATCCCGGCGGTTGGACATCGTGACAGTCTCCGAGGTGGGTACGGTAATCAGTGTAACATGTCGGCCGCGCTGTGGGAACAGCGCGGTCATCCCGGCGGCTGCGATTCCGGTTCCGCGGGCTTCGGAGGTCGAGGCGCTTGTCGCCGTTTGTTGGGATCATAAAGGCGATAGCCGATGTCCGAGTTGCCTTTGGTCCATTGGTCGGGGCCGACGACGCCACCATTATCGACTCGATCCTTGCCAACAGAATAGACAATGCGGCCTTCGTCCGTGACCTTCCAGCGCAACGGCTTGCCGTCGAAGGGGTCCAAGGGTAAGGCCGTGATAAGTTTGGCGGATACCAAGTCATCCAACTTGTCAGGCCACTTGTTGTGCTGCAATCGATAGCGCTCGGCGACCACGGCAACGAGAATTGTCCGCAAGAGCGTTTGGTGCCGCAGTTCCGCCTGGTTGACCTTGAGTACCGTCGGGGCCACCTCACGGGCGAGAAGTGACAGGCTCTTGGTTTTCTTATCCCATTCCTCAAAGGCGTCGAAATATTCCTCATATGGCCGCTTGGAAATCGCCACGGCCTCGTTCATGTGGCGAAGCAGGTCGGCCTGGCCGCGCATGGCGTAACCGGGGATGTAAACCAACCACACGTCGGCGGTGTTGTTGCTGCGACCGACGACACTGCGCAGGCTCTGCGCCTTGCCGGGGTTTTCCTTTAGATACTGCAGGTACGCGTAACCAAAGGCGCGTTCACCCCGAATGGCGGTTTGCCAGACGGGGTCGCGCATTTGCAAGTTGATTGCGGCCTGTAGGCGCGTGAGTGTCGCATCGTCCACTTCCGCTTGCGCGAGGAGGCGCTCGCAGCCGTTCAAAATGACATTGTCGGTGGCGATGCGCACTAGCGCGGAAATCAAGAATGGTTCATCGCCAATGGACCGGCCGGCGTTGAACCCGGCGATCAACATATCGGCCGCGCCGTTGACGTCGTTCGCTTCCAGCCTCTGAAATGCATCCAACCGCAGGGCCATTGCGGCGTGCCGCGCATCTTGCGTCAATGGTAGCAACGTGCTGACAACGTCGGCCGAATATGTCAGCGGATGGCGACCCCACGGCATGTCGATGAGCTTGCGATACTCCGGCAACGATGCCGCATAAGGCTGTAGAGCAACCGTGATCGCTTTGGCCTGCTGTTCGTTGGCCCGCGCAGCGGGGAAGCGCATTAACTCATCAATCATATCATCCCAAAGCTCAACTTGTGTTCCCTGGGCTGGTCGAACATAGAGTCGTTTTCCCGCCGCGATGATAAAGGACGAGTTATCGATATCCGCAACGTGCCGGCGATTCGCTTCGATGTCGGCCAATTGCCAATTGGGATCATCTTTGGCGGCCTCAGCCATGGCATCGCGCAGTTCCTGGCCACCGTGGTAAATGGCCCAACTCATGAAGACGGCTCCGCATATTGCGAAAAACAATGGGATCAGTAACAACCGTCGCCAGCGACGGCGCGGGAATGATGTATCGTACTGTTGGCCCACGTTCAACTCCTGGTGGCAACTGAAAGAGCCGC
>JANLTA010000327.1:0-3934 GCA_031362705.1 Gemmataceae bacterium
AGTCTCAAACTACCACGGCGCGAGAAATTGACGAGTATGAATGTATTGGTCTTCTTTGTGCTTTCCTTCGTGCCCTTTGTGACTTTGTGGTGAGTTCTTAAGACCAACCACAAAGACACAAAGGGCACGAAGGAAGCACGAAGAAAACCAAACTGAGACACTACCAGGGAGTCGCATCGTGCCTGCAGTTTTCGTGGCTATGTTATTGGCAATGCCCGCGGCTGAAGTTGAGTCGCGGGAATATCGCATCCTCGTCGATGGCAAACCGGCGGGGTCGTACCGGATGACGATCAGCAAGCAACAAGATGGCAGCATCGTGCAAGCCGGGCAGGCCGACGTGATGGTGCAGGTGTTGCTTAAGAAGTTCGTTTACTCGTGCCGGGGCCAGGAGACGTGGAAGAACGGCAAGTTGATCAAACTTGAAGCATCGACGAACGATGACGGGAAACGATACCAGGTGCGTGTTGAGCCAATCGGCTCCGAGCTGCGAGTGACGGTCAATGGTAAGACGCATATGGCACCGTCGGCCGCTTCGTCAACATCGCATTGGCATCTGCCCGCGGACCGGCGACAAGGCGATATTACGCGCATCGATACCGACAATGGCCGGGTGCTGGCGGGCAAAATCTTCCATGTTGGTCGGGAGAATGTGATGGCGTCCGGCCAGTCGATGGCGACCGACCACTATCGCATTACGGGAACGGCCCCGGCCGAGTTGTGGTTTGATGGTACGGATCGGCTGGTGCGGCAGGAGACGGTTGAAGAAGGCCATAAAGTCGTGCTGGAGCTGGTCAAATTCACACGCTAGGTGTTTTCCCCTTGCGATCCCGCGTCTGCTTGGCTTAAACTATCGGAGCAACGGAACTACCTTCCACCAGGATGGTGTCGCTATGACCGACCGTGCTTCGATTCGTCAGACGCTGCTGCAATTCCTGCGTGAGGATTCCGCCGCCGATCTGGCCATCATTGAAGACACGTCCGAACTGCGCGGCGGGCTGGGATTGGATTCCGTCGATTTCGTCGGCCTGGTGATGCGCATCGAGGGGCATTATCGCATTCGGTTAACACGTGAGGAATTAGAAGTCCTCAACACCGTCGGTGATTTGCTGACCTTAGTCGAGAGCAAGACGGCGGCGATCGCAATAACGCAGAGCGCCGCGGCAGCCTGATTGACTACGCGGCTTTCGTCGCCGCGATCATTCGTAGATCCTTCAATGCCGACAACAAACCATCGACTTGCTCCGTCGTGTGATTGGCGTTGAGTTGCACGCGCAACACGCCGGCGTGGTAGGGCACGGCGGGGAAGATAACGGATTGCACGTAGTAGCCGCGATCAAATAGGTACTTACCGGCTTTCAAGGTGTCGGCTTCATCACCGACGACGAGCGTGACAATCGGCGTCAAGCCGCCGACGACCGTGAAGCCCATTTCGCCGGCGTGGGACGTAAATCGCCGCAAGTTATTGCGCATGCGCCCGATCAGGGCCGGGTATTCGCCGCTCTGCAGAATATCGACCACGGTGCAGATGGCGTCGAGATAACAGGGCGCGACGGGGCCGCCGAAGATGTATGTGTTCGAGCGCATCTTGAGCAGTGTTTTCAAGTTGGTGGGGCAGCCGACGAAACCGCCCATGCAGGAAAAGCCCTTGGAGAGCGAGCCGACGACGAGCGTGTTGTCGTAGCCGCCGAGTGCTTCTTTCACGGTGCCAATTCCCTGCGGGCCAAGCACGCCGGTACCGTGCGCGTCATCGACATACAACACGGCATTATGCTTCCGGCAAACACCGGCGAGTTCTTTCAGTGGCGGTAACGTGCCGCTCATGCTGTAAACGCCATCGACGCAAACGAGGCCAAAGCGGAACGGTCGCGCTTCGCGCATGACGCGGTCCAGGTCACCCGGATCATCGTGTTTAAAGATTGCGGTGGCGACACCGGATCCTCGGGCCATGCGCACGCCGTCATGGATCGAGTTGTGGGCAAACTCGTCGGTGGCGATGAAGTCGTGTTTGCCAACCAGGCCCGGAATCACTCCGAGGTTAACCAGCGTGACCGACGGATAAATGATTGCCGACTCCGTGCCGAGCCACGCGGCGATTTTGTCCTCGGCAACGGTATGCGAGCGGACACCGGCAAATGCCCGTGACGCGCCGCTATGCGTGCCCCATTGGGCAATGCCGCGGCGCAGGGCATCTTTCACTCGTGAATCCTGATCAAGACCAAGGAAACTATCGGAGCCGAAGTTGATGATGCGCTGGCCGCGAATAACGACCTCGCGGCCTGGGCCAACCGAATCGAAATCCAGATCCTTCAAGTGATCGTCGGGAAAACGCTCAGCAAAGTGCGTCAGAAAGCGGCTCAAGCCAGTTTGAGAGAGCGTGGCGGTCCAGCGATCCAACGGCGCATCCATGCGAAAAACCTCCGGAAGATAGAGTATTAAATAGCGGCCAGGCAAGATAGCTTGAATATAGTGTCACACAGGGTTGACAACCGGGGCAATTTAAGGAACCCTGCGAGGATTCCATCGCGATGTCGTGGGCCTCACGGACGGAGCCGAAGCGGATGATCGAAGAGAATGTGTGGGCGGTCACGGTCGCAGGACGCGCGACTTTCACGGAAGTCGATGCACCTGCGGTGCGTTCCAAGTTGCAGGCCGAACTTACGGTCGAAAAGCGACCGCTCAATCTCAAGAATGCTGACGACCAAAGTGTGGTCGGGTTGCTTGCCGTTCGCGAAGCATGTCGGCACAAAACATCTAATCAGGAAATGTCGGAGTGGGGCGTTATTGCGGCACCGCGCACGCCGGGACGATCCACCATCATTTCGGCGCTCGAACGGTATCAATCCGAAGGTGCATGGGGCATTTCGCCGCACGTCGTGCCGCACTTCTCGTTGCATTCGCTCGCAGGCTTATTGAGCGTGGCTCTGGATATTCGCGGCCCCAATCTTGGTGTCGGCGGTCTGGCCGGTTGTGAGGGCGAGGCATGGCTTATATCTAGTGCCTGGTTGAACGAAGGGATGGTCCCTGGTCTTTGGGTAGTCATGACTGGATGGGCCGGCGCGACTTGCAAAGGTATTGCGCTGGCGATGCAGTCGAGCATCGCAACATCAAATCATTCAATTGCCTTTTGCCCACCGAGTCGTGCGGCCAATGGGGTGGCGCACGCATTCTCCCTTGAAGCGCTGGACCGCGTGCTGGCGCTCGGTGATGGCGTGCCGTTGCGTTCGCGTTGGTTGTTGCCGGGTGGGGCCACGTTGGAATGGCGAACGCGGCGTGTTGCGGAAGATCGGGTGGCGGCATGACATCGTCCGCGACATGGATCACTGGCGTCGGCATTTGCACACCCTGCGGCAACAGCGTGGATGCGGTTGCCGACGCGCTGTTGAACGGTCGATCGGCGATCCGAACGGTTTCGCAGTTCGATGCAGCTCAACACGCCAGTCAGATTGCCGCGTCCGTCAATTCAATTCCTTTGCTTGACGACTTCGATGAATCCGAACTAGGCGGTTGTGTCCCCGCAGCACGGCTGACGATATATTGCGCTGGCCAGGCGTTGCGCTCGGCCGGGTTGTGGCAACAGCGCGGAACGCTACGCATCGGTCTCGCCATCGGCGTCGGTTCGGAATGGCTCATCAACTGGGAAGGCGACGGCCTCGGTCAATTCAAGGATCGCGCCATCTCCGGCGTCGAAGTGACACGCCGCGCGCTGGGCCTCAGCGGGCCAGCCGTCACCGTGTCGGCCGCATGCGCCAGCGGCAATCATGCCATCGCCCTTGCCCGATTGTGGTTGCGACAAGGCGTCGTCGATGTTTGCCTTGCCGGCGGTTGCGACATGACCGTGACGCCGCTGACACTTGCCAGCTTCGGCAATTTGCGAGCCTTGTCGCGGCGCAATGACGCTCCCACCGCCGCCTGCCGACCCTTCGACAAGAGCCGC
>JANLTA010000347.1:0-2405 GCA_031362705.1 Gemmataceae bacterium
CGGAACTGGGCGTGCCATCGGTATCAAACACCTGGCCCGCTTTAATGGCGACGGTGTAGAAGCCAACGTCCGCGACATCCCATGTTCCGCCGGGAATCGTAAACGTGTACGTGCCGGTGACAGGTGTGCTGTTGACGGCTTTGTCCGAAACCGCGTTGGTAATTGCCAACTTGGTGAAGCCGTCCGGCGCCGTGATCGTGATGTCGTTGATGTCAATCGTTGACACGTTGATGGTACTTTGCAAATCGGCAAACACGATGGACACGGTGTTGGGCGTGGTAGCGCCGGGCGTGCTGATGTCGGGCACCGCGACCAGTGTGGCGGACGGCGCTGGATCGGTGGACTCCACGGAACCGATATCGATTTTGCCATCCACTACGCGAACGAGACCACGTTGATCCGTCGTCAGGGCCGCGGGGTTGTTGCCTTTATTGCGGACCGGGCTGCCGCCGACGGGCAAATGGGTCTGGGTCGGTCCACCGTTGTTGGCGAGCGCGCCCAGCTTAGCGTCGAGCGGCGAAGCCAGCGTGCCGGTCAGGTTGTTGGCACCCGTGATGACGTGGCCTGCACCGCCCGCACCGATCAAGCTGTAATTGATGTTGGTGGTGTAGGCGTGGAAAATGTCGGGCGATGAGCCATGGACGTTTCCCGAAACAATGCTGCTTTGAATATTGAGGATGGTGTATTTTGCCTTGCTGCCGGTCGTGGCGATGCCGCCGCCGGCCGTCGATCCCACGTTGCCGGTGATCGTTGAATTGCGAAAGTCAAAGGTACCTTCACCATTCACGATGGATACGGCACCGCCGCGGCTGAAAGCCGTGTTGCTGGAAATCGTGGAATTGGAAATGGTAAAGCCGCCCGGCTCGACGATGCCGTAAAAGTAAATGGCACCGCCGCCGTTGGCGCTGTTGCCTTGGGTGTTTTTACTGAATGTGCAATTTTCCACGGTGAGGCTGCCGCCGTTAAAGAAGTAGATGCCGCCGCCCCGACCGCCCTTGTTGCCGCTGATTGTGGAGTTCCGCAACACCAGGGTGCCAATCGGACCCACGGCAATGCCGCCGCCGCTCGTTGTGTTGGTAGCTCCTGCCGTGTTGCCGTTGATCACGCAGTTGTTGACGGTCAAACTGCCGCCGCCCACCAAGTTGATGGCACCTCCATCTGCGCCGGATACCAGACCTTTGGTCATCGTCAGGTTCGAGATGGTGACTGGCGACTGCGTGTTGATGGCGAAAATGCGCCCCGTGGAATTGGCGTCGATGGTCACTGCGCCCTTGCCGGTCGGCACGGTCATGGTCAGTAAGGCGGTATCACTAATGGCCACTTCACCGGTCAAAGTGATCGAGTCAGCAGTCAAAGTAATCGTAGTAGCCGATGCGAATTCGAAGTTGATGATGTCGTCCAGGCCATTGGCATTTGCCAAACCCATGACATAGCGGATATCACCCGTGTCCCCGGTCCCAACTCCGGTGTCGCCTGTCAGGTTGACGGTAAACGTCGTCGGCGTCGTTCGATCTTCCAATCGGTTCAGCCACAGGCGGCCTACGCGGTTGGCGGTGGAATTCATTCGACGAGCGCGGACATTTGCGATATTGCGCATGGTTGCACCTCTTGAAGGACCGGGGGGCGTGGCTGCCCCGAAAGAATTGGGTGATGCCATTAAGTCTAACCGAAAGACGCCAAGTTACAACAGTTTTGCGCGCACTTTTTGCGCCGACCGACCAACCTCACGTTTCTCTTTGTGCCGGCAACCGTTACAATGGCGGCGAGGCTGGGATGCCAAGCCCGTGGTCTGGAGGTGGGCCGTGTTTCGCATCAAGCGCATTCTGTATCCGACCGACTTTTCGCCATACGCCAACCAGGCGTACTTTCATGCTGTCGGCCTGGCCGAACTGCACGATGCTCATCTCACAGTGATGTATGTCTTCAATGCCAAGGCTGACCCGACCGGCGATATCGAGTATTGGCGCGGGCAACTCGAACAGATTCGCCCTGCGAACCCTGCAATTCCCGTGGAGCATGTGCTGTTGGAAGGCAACCCCGTCGATGTCATCCCGCGTTACGCCGCCGAAGCCGGCATCAACATGATCGTGATGGGCACCCACGGCCGCACCGGCCAGGAACGCCTGCTCATGGGCAGCGTCGCCGAACAAACCCTGCGCAGCGCCCCGTGTTCTGTTTTGGTCGTCAAGCTACCGAAGCGAATTTCGACCGAAGTCCTACCAGACTTCGAAACCGTCAGCACAGCTCGGTCGTGAATAAGAACTAACCACAAAGCGGCTGTGTCCTTTGTCAAGAGATTATAGGGGCGAGTTTGGGGTTCCAGGGGGTTTGGTTTTTGAGCAGGAGGTTGAGGATGGTCAGGAGCTTGCGCATGCAGGCGGTGATCATGACTTTGAAGCTCTTAC
>JANLTA010000040.1:0-1742 GCA_031362705.1 Gemmataceae bacterium
TTCAATACGGGTTACTACGACCTTGACCTAGTGTTTTGGCAATACATTCGAGAGGAATGGAAAACTGACCCATTTTTCCCACGCATTGAGGACGCCTGTAGGCTCCGAGCCAGGATAAGCGTCGACGCAAAGATTGCGAAACGTTGGCGAGACGCCATCGACAGCCGGACCTTCAAATTAACAATCTGGTATCACTTAGCGAAAGTTGAACAAGCAACCTGGAAACAGACTCCTTACTTGCCGGATTCGAGGTTGGCTCACGACATCATCGTTAGGGTGGAGGTCATCAAATTTGAGTGAGTCGGCATCCTTACGAGATCGTCCAACATGTCGCCCCGTCACCCATTCTGCGATTCTGAAGTAAACAATCTCGCAAGGGATGGTTGTGCGCCGTTCGGAAGTCCGGGCCGTCCCCTTTGGGTCATCGGGCATGATCCGCGTCTGCGCGAAAGCCACGCACATGCGGCTATTGCGTTTTTTCTCGACTACCTCCTGCATCCACGCCCCACTCAACCGGGAGAAGCAGCTAAATACGGTTTGGCGGAAGCGCTCTTGAAATACTTGAGCGCACTCATCGGCCGTCATGTCACCCCGGATGAAATCTACGTCACAAATCTATGCAACCAGTTCTTACCGCGCCCAACTCCGGGTAAGACCGTTTTGATCCCTGATCAAATTGCCGACATGACAATCCAAGGGCTCGCTGAAGCTGCGCAGAGAACACCGCCTAAACTGATCCTCTCGATGTCGGCCCAAGTGACCTACCATCTCGCTCGTCAGCAATTCATCGTGGCTCAGAGTTCCTTCCTCACTGATGCTGCCCCAACGCAAGTTGACGCGACGCGCGGGGCATACACGGCATCCCGAACTCGTGCATTCGTTCCCATCTGCGGAGAATTGTTCAAGCATGAAGGTACGATCCCAGTCATACCCATTTTGCATGTCGTGCATTGGCCCCTACCGCAGGGACTTCGTGCATACAGTGCTCCGATGAAGAACGCGGAAGCCAATATTCGTAAGGTCTACCAGTGACGCGCATGGGGCCGTCCGCGCTCGACGCCGGCGCAGCGCAACCAGGTCGTCGATTACCTCGACCTATGGAATGAAGGGGTCATTCAACATTGATCGGACGTCGGTCGCCGTGCCGCCGTTGAAGAACAGGATTTCATCCGCGCCGAAGTAGTCGCCCTTGGCCATCGCTGTGAACAGGTTGCGCAGCATCTTGGTCAGCTTCTTCGGGTCGCCTTTGCTGGCTTCGACCGTGCGCTCGAATAGTTTCTTGGGCAGCAGGTCGATATCCTCGGCAAACATGCAGAACATCAGCTTCATCAGGAAGTGGGCCACTTGCGTGGCTTCGAGGCCACGGCGACGCATGTCGTCCGCGAGCTTGGCGTACTGGTAGGCGGCCAACTCGGTGACGGTGATGGTGGTTTGTTGTGGCCGCAAGTCTTCCGGGTCGGTGAAAAGCTTGCGCAGAATATCGAGATGGTGAACTTCGGCGAGATTGTCGAGTTTAAACTCGTGGACCTTTTTGACCGTGCCGGTGAAGTTGGTGTGGACCTCGAATCGGTCCATGTCGCAGACGACCAATAGCGGCGGGTCTCCAGCGCCTCGCGGTATTGCTGAAGCTGCTCGTAGGCCGTGGCCAAATCCTTGTGTTTGCCTTTGTACTCCCAGGCGAAATGATTGCGGAACCAAACATCGGCCCAGCCCTGGCCGCCGCTATCTTTTTTCAGCCCGCG
>JANLTA010000413.1:0-6896 GCA_031362705.1 Gemmataceae bacterium
GGGTGGTGGTTCCACTGCTGAAGAAATTGTCGGCGACGATGGTGGATTCCATCACAATCGACGCGCTGAACGATCCCCAATTATTCGCAATGCCGCCTCCGGAACTGGTCGCCACGTTGATACTGAGAGTGCAATTATCCAGTTCGATGGACTTGGACTCGTATGTCAACAACGCTCCGCCATTCGTGGCCTTATTGCCGACGATGGTGCAATTGCGAATTAGCGTGGTTCCGTCAAAGATCGAGATGCCGCCGCCACCGGTGCCAGTGCCGGTGAGATTTGCCTGGTTGCCCCAGATCGTGGTGTCGGTAATGGTCAGGCTGCCGCCCATGTAAAAGGAAATGCCGCCGCCGCTGTTGCCGGATTCGTTGCCCACGATGCTACTACGATTGATGGTGACGACCGATGCATTGCCCAAGTCCAAGCCGCCTCCCGATCCGAACATGTCCGTGGCCTGGTTGTTAAGGATGGTGCAGCCTTCGAGGTGCAGCGAAGCGGCCGACGAAGCGATGTAGATTCCGCCGCCATCCAGCCCGGCCGTGTTATTTTCGACCTTCACGTCGATCAATGTCAGGTCGGCGTTCTTATTGAAGATCGCTCCGCCCGAGTCGGCGATCGCCATTCCGTGGGACAACGTCATAGTAGATAGTGACACCATCGCACCGGCAGCGGCAGTATTTACATTGAAGTGCCGGCTCAGGCTCCCGGCATCAATCGTCAGGCGGCCGCTCGACCCCGTGATCGTCAGCGCATCGTTGATGTTGATCTCGCCGCTCGTCAGGTTGATTACCGTCGGCAGAGCAAAGGCGGTGGAATCAAACGTGATCGTGTCGGCACCCGGCGTGGCATTCGCATCCAACACCGCTTGACGCAACGAACCCGCGCCGGCGTCATTGGCATTCATCACCGCATAAACGGCTGGCGCAACCCGCGCCTCAAGACCGAGCAATTGCAATCGGGACCGCTTCGTGAGGAAGGTGCGCTTCATCAGACTTCTCGCGTTTGAACAATCATCGGCGTCACATGCCCGGGACCAGAACCTGGCAGCTCGCCAATCGTCGTCTAATCCCCCGGCCCGATCCGTGGCGATGCGCGCCGCCGCGAGATCGCGCGTCACGATTCCGGTACCGTCGTGCCCTGTGGTTAAGTGCCCTAATTCCACGGGAGAGTCGCTATGCAACAAACGCTAAAAATGGGTTCGCAAGGCCCGCCGGTCTATGACCTTCAGGCCAAACTCAATTGCTTTCCGCCGAGTTCTTTCCCGCAGTTGGCCATTGATGGTATGTTCGGGCCGAAGACATTTGCCAGGGTAAAGGAGTTTCAGCGAAACTCTGAACTGTCGGCCGACGGAATTGTCGGGCCGCTGACATGGGGCGAACTCAACGAAGGTATTGACTTACCGGCCCCGCGACCGGCCCGTTGCAGCAACTGCCATCCGCAAAACAATATCGTCGCTGGTCAGTTTCAAAGTGCCCTGACGCAACTGTTGCGTCGACCGGCTGCGACGCCGTCGAATCGACGATTGTCATTTGCGGGATCGGCGTCGCGGTCATCATTGGTGACGCCTGTGTTGCCATCGATGATCGCGGGTGCGAAGGTCGAGCCGCTGTCACAAATGCAGCGCGATGTCGCCAACGCCCGCTTCGGTGCGAGTCTGGACTTGGACGGCATTTTCATCACGGACAAAACGGGTGTGGGCGGCCGGCCATTCACGCTCGCCATCGCGGTTCCCATCGGGTCGCCATTTAACGGGGTGTTGCCGCTGGTCGTGTTTCTCAACATGGGCACGCTGACACCTAACGGTAACACGCTGATCCACGAACTGGCTCACGCCTGGCAGGCGCAACATCACGCCAACCCGGCGCAGTACATGGAGAACTCCGTCAAAAGTCAGGCACTAGCGATCGCGCTGAACACGCCGATCGGCATCTTCGATTCGGCCGCTCGCGGCCACGCGAGTTTTCCGACACTTTTCCCGTTTTCGCCGTATGCCTATGTACCGGGCAAGCCATTCGGTGAATACTGCGCCGAACAAATCGCATCTCAGGTCGAAGATAATGAACCATCCATCTCGGCGTATGTGAAGTCCGTGACACGCGGTCAGCCCGACTCGCTCAATGCAATGAGCTTGTCAACTGCCCGCGCCGAAGATCGCCGCAAGCCCGGAGTGAAATAGAAGTGTTATTTGTCTTTGATTGCCGCCACCGCTTCGGCGCGGAGTCGTTGAGCCAACGGCGATGCTGTTGGCTCTTCGGCGGCTTTGCCGAATGCCGTCACGGCCCGATCGCGTTGTCCTAGCCGAGTGTGGGCAAGTGCAAGCAGACACCAATCCACGGCGCGTTCGCCCTTGTTGAGTTCGGTAGCTTTCTCCAGAGCTACCACCGCGCCATCTAGGTCTTTGGCATAAAATCGGGCTGCGCCCAGCGTACTCCAATAGTGACCGCGATTCGCTGCTATACCAACGGCTTGTTCGGCAAGCGCCACCGCTTCGGCCGGTGATTGCACGGCCGCATCTGCGGCAGTCGCCAGTGTCCACGCCAATTCGTGTATCGCCGCGCTATCGTCCGGGTTTTCACTCAAAGCCGTCCGCAAGTGACCGATGGCCTCGCCGTGCTGATCGACTTCAGTCAGTGCAACTCCCAGATATCTTCGATGCACGGGGTTCTGCTTCCGCACATCCGGCAACTCAGGCGCCAAATTAACGTGACGTAACTGCTCCGCCAGCACGCGGCGGCGCGGCTCGATGGCATCGAACCAGCGACCCAGCCGTTGCAGCGTCGTTGCCTTCCAATTACACGACATGACACATGCTGCCGAGTACTCGGGCACATCCGGATGGTCATGCGTCAGCCGGTCGCAAAGTGTATACGATTCTTCAAAATACGGTAACGCTTCACTGGTTCGATTGGTATTCATGCACACGGTGCCGAGTCGTTCCAGATTGCGGGCCAGGTATAGCTGATTGCCAGCATGAGTGGGGCCTTCTTCAAAGACTTTACGCAACAGATCGACAGACTCACGAAAATGCGCCTCGGCATCGGCCATGCGTCGTTGCCGAAATCGAACCATCCCGAGATCACTCAAGATCAATCCATATTCGCTGCGCAATACGCGATCGTTCGGTCTGGCGTTCAACAATCGGCGGTCGATCTCCAACGCCTTATTGAGTCCTTTCACCGTTCCATCGGAAGTGCCGCCCGGCCATTGCGACGACCAGTTCAGCCACGTGTTAGCCAATAGCGCTTCGAACCGATAGTTGTTCGGGTATTCCGCACACAGCGCCTCAAAGCCCGCGATCGCTCGTTCGTATTCCGCCCGCGCAGCCTCCGGGCCAGCCGTAGTGCGCAACAAGTGGGCGTGCCACCGCCAACATTCGAGTTGTTCCGCACGCAATTCCAGATTGGCAGGATCTTCCGCCAACAACTGCTCGTACAAAGTGCTGGAATTGGCAAAGGCCTTTTCCGCCAATTCATACTGGCCCAACGATCGGCGGATAATGGCTAATTGCAGCGCGGCTTTGGCTGCATCGCGCCGCACACGCGGGTCGGCACTTCGTTCGTCAAGCACCTCGGTGTAGTAGCTCAGAATCTCCTCGTACACGGCCTGGCGAGTTTTGTTCATTCCTGGCTTGCCGGACATCTCCGTGCCAAGTCGCGACAACCGCTCGACGACGGCTTTAGCCCGTGCGTAATTCTTCTCCGCTCGATCGCGCTCAATGCCGTTTTGCTCCGCCAGAATCTTCGCGCGACCCCACTGCCAAAACACGGCGCTGAGTCCACCCAGCAAACTCACGCTGAGCGCGACAGCCAGCGCCGCGGTCAACGGATGCCGTCGGCTCCAACGCACGGCCCGTTCCATTGCACTCACCGGCCGCGCCGCAATCGGTTTGTGATCAAGGAAGCGATGAAGGTCATCCGCCAGCGCCGCGGCCGATGCGTAGCGCCGGCCGGGTTCCTTTTGCAGGCACTTCAGACAAATCGTGTCGAGATCACGGGGAATGATCGGCCGCAATCGCCGTGGCGACACCGGCTCCAGCTCCCGCACCTGTTGCAACGTCTCGAGCGCCGACTCGGCCAAAAACGGCGGCCGGCCCACCAGCGCTTCATACAGTATTACGCCCAGGCTATAGATGTCTGTCGCCGCACCGGACGCGGAATCCTTGCCGGTGGTCTGTTCTGGTGCCATGTACTGTGGAGTGCCGACAACAATCCCAGTTCGTGTCAGTCCAGATTCCGTGTCAAGCAACTTGGCCAACCCAAAGTCCGTGATCTTCGGTTGAAAGTCGTTGATCCCGCCTTGGTTTGATTCGGTTGTTGCCATCAACAGAACATTGGCCGGCTTGAGATCGCGGTGCAGGACTCCGCGCTCATGCGCGTGCTGCACACCCTCGGAAAGTTGCGCAACAAGATTGGCCGCATCGCCCGCACTGATCGGATGATTTTGTGCGGTTAGGAACTCCGCCAGGTTGCCCGCCGGACAATACGCCGACACGAGATAACAGATCGGGCCGATTTCCCCAGCTTCGTAGACACTGACAAGATTCGGATGGTCCAGTGCCGCCGATGCCTGCGCTTCGCGCTTGAACCGTTCGCGCAGTTCGGGCGAGACGAGAGCCTCGGCGTGCGGGACTTTCAGCGCGATCTCACGGCCCAACAGCGGATCGAACGCCAGGAACACGGAGCCGAATCCGCCGCGACCAATGAGCCGGCGCACAAGAAATCGGCCGAACCGTCCACCGGGAGCAACAGGGTCGGCAACCGTTGCCGTTGCCGGTGTAGTGCCCATGACCCGGCGCAAATCGTCGAGCCGACGCAGCACATCAAGGCCGCCATCCAACTGCGGACGCAGCTTTGCAGGTGCCGCGTCCGAATCATGACTCGGATCACGTCCCGAAACGAGAGCGTTTTCCAGTGACTCAAGCCGATCGGCCAAAGCGATTTCGTCCGGCGTCAGTGCTTCGTCGTCTGCCCTCATGGCGGTGGCAGGTCCTTTTGCAGGCGTGAGATGGCGCGCACCCAGAGTTGCCGAACGGCGTTGTTGGTGCGCCCCATTTTCTCGGCCACTTCCTCAAACGTAAGACCTTCCAAATAGCGCAGCTGCATCACTTGCCGATAGTCGTCGGGTAATCCTTCAAGCGCCGATAGAAGTGCTTTCGACTGCTCTTCTGCCATCACTTGTCGGCTCGGCGTGGGCGTGTCAGCTGGCACCGGCGTTGCCGATCCCTCCGACGCGTGCGGGTCCAGAAACACTTCGCGCTGCATGCGTCGTTTGTCGGTCGTCTTATAGTGGCGGGCAAAGTTGTTGAGATTGTTCAGTAACATCCGCCGCAGCCACGCCAGCAACTCGCCTTCAGTCGTGCCCTGAAACTGCGGAAAGTCGCGATGCGCCTCCAGAAAAGTCTCTTGCACCAGGTCCGACGCACCGCCTTTGGCCCGCAACGGTCCATCCAGCTCCCGTTCGGCAATACTCAATAAATAAGCGCGACACGCCTCCAATACATCGCCCAGCGCCTGGTCCGATCCTTCGCGGGCCGTTGCTAACGCATTGTCGATGGGAGTTGCGCCATCGTTCATACCGGACCCAATGATAAAGTGACATTTGTCACTTTATCCAAAAGGTCTGCAATGGTTAGCCACAACGCGAGGTCTTCCAAGCGGAGCGCTTACGCATCCAATACGTTCCGTGCTTGCATCGGATCGAGGACCGTGATAATCCCCGGCACCGTGCATTTCAATCTGTCGGTTTGCAGTAACACCAATTGATCGTTGACCTGCACATTGGTTGCCGAGCCGGTCTCCCAAGGCGCGGGTGTGACTGGCACGCATTTGGAACCTGTAACCTTGCATGTGCCGAACGTCGTCAAGTTGACGCCAGGAATATGGTCGAGGACGGTCGCGGCGGATTGATCGTCGATTTGCACATTGTTGTGATTCGTGACCTTAAGCGCACAAGGGTCACTGCCCTGCGTACATAGACAAACGGCGCCATTAACTATTGCAGTGAGCATGTCGTTTCCTCTCTAGAGTCCACCCACGGCGGGTACCGGTTCCGGTGCGTCGTCAGGCCTGTTCTGCCGTGGTCGGCGTATGGGCGGGAGTGGTTCTAGTCCGCCAACTGGTTGGATTTCCTCGAAGGGTGGCTCGTGCTTCTTCGTTCCGCCCTTACCCTGTTTGGCAGGACGATCCTTGCCATTACTTCGCGGCGGCGTGATCCTGGCATCGGGCGCGGAGGGCACACCGGTTGCGGCACCGTCGGCTTCGCCGGGCGCGGCCGGGTCGGCTTCCTGGGCATCCGCCGCGGCACCCGCGGCACAGCCCGCGCCGTCTCCACAATCGCTAGCACCGCAATTGAGCCAAATTGCCGGGCCGAAGATGTCCACGCCTTCGGGACCGATCTCGATATAGCTGCCTCCAACCTTGAGCGTGATGTAAGCATCCGATTCCAAAACGATCTTCTTGGGCGACTTGAAGTGCATCGATCGGCCGGATTCAACAGTAAACCGCCCTTTAACCGACTGTTCCAGACTGTCGCCAACCACGACGTGTTTGAACGAGTCAATGGTCTCATAGACGTGGCCGTAACAATGGAAGCCGACATCACCGTCGATGGTTTCCGCCTTGCTGCCCACCACGACCAGGTCTTGATCCGCGCCGACCGTGTGAACTTCATTGCCCTGGATGAATTCAAAATGATCCCCATCGACGGTCAAATTCTTGTTGGCCTCCACCCGTTCCATCTGATTGGCGTGGACGATCAAATGGCGATCATTGCCGATGCTTTCGAGCGAGTCGCCGCCGACCCGCTCGTCCATTTGCGTCTGAGCGTGCAGGAAGACTTGCTCCTTGCCGTTGGTGTCGTCGAAACGAAGCTCGTTGAAGCCATTGCCGCCAGGAGTG
>JANLTA010000415.1:0-3515 GCA_031362705.1 Gemmataceae bacterium
GATGGGCAGCTTGCCCTCGCGGCACATGTCCATGGCCGTGATGTCCATGACCCGCAGGTTGTCGCGAATCACTTGCGTGTATGTGAGCTTGTCGTAGCGGACGGCATGGGGATTCTGTTCCGGGTCGGCGTTGTACACGCCGTCGACCCGTGTCGCTTTCAACAGGATGTCGGCGGCCAACTCCCGGCCACGCAACGCAGCGGCCGTGTCTGTTGTCACGAACGGGTTGCCGGTTCCGCCGGCCAGGATGACAATGCGGCCCTTTTCCAAGTGGCGAATGCAGCGTCGCCGGATGAACGGCTCGGCGATGGATTCCATGCGCGCGGCCGTCACGAGCCGGGTCTGGCAATCGAGGCTTTCGAGAGCATCTTGCAGTGCCAGGCCGTTCATCACGGTGGCCAACATGCCCATGTAGTGGGCGGTGCTTTCCTTGATGACGCCGTCGCCGCCGGCGGAGAATTGAGTACCGCGGAGCAGGTTGCCGCCGCCAATGACGATGGCAAGTTGCACGCCGCGATCGAAAACACGTTTGCATTGGCGGGCGACGCCGAGCGTCTCGTCAATGGAGATGCCGCTCTTCGTTCCCTGACCCAGACTTTCGCCGCTGAGCTTTAGCAACACGCGGCGGTATTTAGGCGTCAAATTCTCTATTGCGGGGTCGGCCATCGAAATCGGCCCGTGAGAAGCGACTCGTCGATGGTATAGCGAGCCGGGTCGGCGCAGACAACGAGTTACCCGATTGGTCGGCCGTTTGTACACTAATCGCTTCCAGGGTGGCCCAGGAGCGGCTGCCGGACAACGTGTAATGGAGAGTGCAATGGCCGACGAAATGAAAGCCCCTGCGGCCGATGCCGCTCAGATGCCGATTCCGGTGGATATCGATGGAATGGCGTCCCTGTATGCCAACTTCTTCCGTGTGACCGGCACGCCCGAGGAACTCGTTCTCGACTTTGGTCTGAATACACAACTCATGCAGCCAGGCGGCCCCGAATCGGTGAAGCTGTCGCAGCGGCTCGTGATGAGCTTTTACACGGCCAAGCGACTGTTGAACGCCCTGAGTTGGGCCGTCAACCGTCACGAAAGCACCTTTGGTTCAATCGAAACCGACTTCCAGAAGCGCATGCGCACACCGCCGGGCGGCGGGAACGGTTGAGAGGTACGATGTGGTGGCCTAAAGGGCCAATCTTCCTTAGCCCAGCCCATCGGGCTGGGTAAGGGACGATATGTAGTTGCGGCCTGAAAGGCCGCGCTATTTGGCGAGGCGTTTGAGCGCGACCTTTCAGGCCGCATGGGGCTTGGAATCTCAACCCAGCCCGTTGGGCTGGGCTAAGGAAGATTGGCCCGTTGGGCCACAATTGGTGTGGTGCGTTAATCACAAAGATTGTTCCTATCGAAATATCTAAATATTTGCGTATAGCGTTTACAAGCGGCATGGTGCATTGCTTACAAACATCGTTGCGGTTATTTTGCCGTCTCCGTGCGAAAAATCTTTGCGAAACTTCATTGCGGCTCACCGCTCTCGTACCCATAATGTCGCCATGCCGGATTTTTGTTGAGGCGACGTCGTCACCCAGCGGGACCGGTGCATTCACGAGGCCGGGCAAATGCGTTTCCCCATCGGCGCGATGACGGTTGGCGATGTACTTGATCGCGGTGTGCGGCTACTCATTGGGCGTTTTGCCCTGTTATTCGGCATCAACTTAATCGTACTTGCGCCAATTCATTTAATGGCAGTCGTTCAGCCGTATCTACTGAATTCATTCATTCGGGGCGGAGCCGGCCCCAATCAAGAGGCATTCGCACAAGCGAGTCTTGCGATGGCCGGCGGTTATCTCGTGGCGATGCTATGTCACTTGTTGTTCATGCCCATCGGCGTGGCAGCAACACTAACGGTTACCATCAATGAGTATCTGGGCCGACCAACAAGTCTAAATGATGCGATGCGAACTGCATTCCAACATTTCTTCGGGCTGCTAGGCACATCGCTGCTGGTTGGCCTGCTGTCGGCGGTTGGTTTCGCCTTTTGCTGCGTTCCCGGCATCTACATGTGGATCATCTACCTGTTCGCCAGCCAGGTGGTAGTCGCTGAAGCAACGAGTGGAATGGGAGCCTTGAATCGTAGCAATAGCTTAGTCAGTGGTCACTGGTGGCGCATATTTGGCGTGGTCTTGCTCGTGGGTATCATTAGCGGCGTGGTGCAAGGAATCGTCGTCGGACCAATGGCTATCTTCTTTCCGGCGACGGAACCGATCAAAACTGAAACCGGCGTTACAATGATCTACCATCCACATCGGCAGGCGATTCAAGCGCTCGCCCAAATACCATTCGCAGCGGCATTTCATGCTTTTGGCGCCGTTTGCACCACCCTCCTTTATCTCGACATGCGTATCCGCAAGGAAGGCCTCGATCTCCAGATCGCGGCGGAGCAGATGGAGCATGGCGGAGGCGAAGCGCAGTGATCGCGATGAGCAGTCCTGATGCCGACGCGATCCGGCGCAAGACAGCCGAGGTGTTTGATCGGCCGGAGTTTAATCCGGACACGTCGTGGATGGACTTCGGCAAATGGCTCGCGCAGTTCTTCGGCTGGCTCGCTAACCTCGGCGTGGCCGCCCCGTTCTTTTATTGGCCGCTGCTGATCGCTTGCGTAGTTGCGTTTATCTTGCTGCTGGCATACATCGTGCGAACGTTAGTGAAGTCGGCGTCCATTAGCGCGATGGGTTTGGCTGGTGCTTCACGAGCCGAACGGATGCGCCGCTCGGCCGCCCACTTCAGCCAAGCCGGTGAATGTGCCAAGGTTGGCGACTACACGGAAGCAATTCGACATTTGTTCCTAGCCCTCGTCTTCCGCTTCGACGAAGCCGGCCGAGTGGTGCTGCGTCCCGGCGCGACCAACCGTGAATATCTGCATTTGCTGAACGATAATCTGCCAGAACGAAGAGAGTTGGGCGGCTTCGTCGATTTCCTCGACGAGTTCTGGTACGCCCAGCGGCCGACTGACCGCATGCAATATGAACGGAGCTTAAGTGTTTACCAGCGGCTCGTGGGATGAAAGTGAGAAAAGTGGCTTTCGTTTCATCTTGTTTCACTCAGTGAACTCTCATGTCATTTCGTTTCACGCAATTCTGCTTTCGTTTCATCTCGTTTCACTCAGTTGGCTTTCATGTCATTATGTTTCATCGCCACCCGGTAGGCGCGCGCGGCAAATGGTACGAATGTGAAACGAAAGCGCCCGCGGTCCGGCTCAGGGCGATTTGAGGATCAACCATGTTACTTCGGGATGGCAGTTGATGCGGAGAGGTTCGCGGCCGGAGAGGCCGCGATTTACCGACAGCAACGTCGGTTCTTCGAAGAACACGCCTTGATCGTACTTGCGACTGTACCGACTCGGCACAAACAGCGAACCAACAATCGGGACGCGCACCTGACCGCCATGCACGTGACCGCTCAGCATGAGATCCACGTCTTGTCGTTGTGCCCAGCCGATGTTGTCTGGCGTGTGGCTCAGCAAGAGGCGG
>JANLTA010000042.1:0-6150 GCA_031362705.1 Gemmataceae bacterium
GGCACAGGTGGGTGCCAAACCGGGTCGCGATCACAATCCCCGTGCCTTCACCGCGTGGTTCGCCGGCGGCGGCACTAAACCCGGCATCCATCACGGTGCCACCGATGAGTTCGGCTATGAGGCCGTCGAAGATAAAGTCAGCGTTCACGACCTTCACGCCACCGTTCTGCATCTCCTGGGCTTGAACCATGAGAATCTAACCTACCGCTTCAACGGCCGCGATTACCGGCTGACTGATGTCTATGGAAAAGTCGTCAGGGAAATCGTCGCGTAGCATCATCTATCTCTTCGCCAGCGAATCGCGGATTTGCGTGAGCAACTCTTCGGACTTCGTGGGCGGCGGCGGTGGGGCGTCCGCCTTTTTCCTGTTAATGGTGTTCATGGCTTTCACCAACAGAAAGACAGAGAAGGCAATGATGATGAAGCTGATGGTGTTGTTGATGAAGTTGCCATACTTAATTTCGACGGCTTCGATCTTGCCATCCTTGCCGACCTTTTCGCCGATGCGAATCGCCAGTTTGGAGAAATCCACACCGTTAGCCGCATAGCCCAGCGGCGGCATCAGCACGTCTTCAACCAGCGACTTGACAATTGTCCCGAAGGCACCACCCATGATCACGCCGACGGCGAGATCGACGACGTTGCCCTTCACGGCAAAGTCTTTGAACTCCTGGATCATCCCCATGCGATTATCCTCCTGACAACGGGTGAGTGGATTCGCGGCATTGTATAGGCGTCATCTGCGTATGTCACAACCTGTTGATGCGATTTCGGTTATGGCACGGATGCTCGCCGCTGCCCGGTTGGTTCCGTATATTGTCGGTTCCTGAAAAATACGGCGGAAGCGACCAATGCAGCACATTCATATTCGTAAAGACGACATCGTGGCAGTCCTGAGCGGCGACGATAAAGGCAAGCGGGGGCGCGTGTTGCGCATACTCATGGATAAGGGCAAGGTCTTGGTCGAAGGCATCAACAAAGTCTACAAGCACGTGAAGCCGAACCGCCAAAGCCAACAGGGTGGCCGGCTTTCCAAGGAAATGCCCATCGACTTGTCGAATGTTGCGCTGATCGATCCGACGACGAACAAACCCACGAAGGTGGGCGTCCGTTACCTCGCCGATGGCACCAAAGAGCGCTTCGCCAAGAAGTCGGGCACCACGCTGGGCAAGATCTCACCAGCCCGCGCCAGTTACGCCAAGAAGTAATCCAAGTTCGCGGTCAATCGAATGATAACCATACGGCGAGCGCTTCCCACGGTTCTGTTCGGGTTGGCGTTGCTCGCCTGCGGCTGTGGTCCATCGACGCCACCGGCAAGTTATGCGGTTTTTGAAGCCAGCACTGGTCAATGGGTGATCAAAGTCGCCGGCATTGCCCCCGCTCAATCCGAGAAAATCCGAGCAGCTGTTGAGCCGGTGGCCAATGTTGAAAAAGGTTCGATTCTCGTTAGTCCGACAGGTGAATACGTTGCATTCCACACGAACGTATCCACTCGTAACGGCGGCGCACACGGCGAAGTAAAGGACGCGGTGATCAAAAAGCTCACCGAGATGGGTTTGCAGGTCGGCGAATCAAAAACCAGACTTTGGTGATGGTAGCCGCAGGAAGTTCCGCAACAACTTCGATCCCTCGACGGTTAGAAAACTTTCCGGGTGAAACTGCACCCCGTCGAGTGGCCATTCGCGGTGCCGCACGGCCATGATCTCGTTTTCTACTGTCCATGCCGACACTTCGAAATCAGGATGTTGCCAAGTCTCGCGCTCGATCACCAGGCTGTGATAGCGCGTCGCCTCAAAGGGGTTAGTCATACCTGCAAACACGCCCCGGCCATCGTGAAAGATTGGTGACGTCTTACCGTGCATGACTTTTGCGTTGCGCACAATTTTGCCGCCGAACACCTCGCCGATGCATTGATGCCCGAGGCAAACACCGAGGATGGGTACGGTCGGCGCGAAACGGTCGATGATAGCATTGGATATGCCCGCTTGCGTCGGCGTGCATGGTCCAGGCGAAATGACAATGTGCGAGGGATTCCGAGCCGCGACTTGGTCTAACGTGATCGCATCGTTGCGTACGACTTCAATTCCTATTGCTGAATCAACTTCACCAAGACGTTGGACCAGGTTCCAGACAAATGAGTCGTAGTTATCGATGACCAGGATCATGGGATGAACTGGCGAGGGCGGCAACTATCCCTGCCGTTCGGGGATGGCCTGGGCGCTGTTCATTTTGGAATCGTACTTACCCTTGGCATCCTCGACCGACACTCGTTCGAGGAACCGATCTGAGGCCGACACGTCGTACCAGGCCCCGTCGGCAAAGTCGATGATTGCCTTGCCGTTGAAGTTGACGGTGATCACCCGCCCGACCTTGCCGACAAACCGCTCCAACTCCGGCCGGCCGCCCTTCACACGGACAAACTGGTCCGTCCACTCGACCTTGAGACGTTCGACTTCGGACGGCGGTGGATTAAGCATGGGTTATCGGGTGTTAGAGTTTGGGTGTCGATGAAGGGCTTTTTATCGACCCGGCGGCAACGGACCACCGATCTTGTATACGTTGTGCGCTAATCTACGACTGTACGCAACGCCTGGACTAGCAACTCCGCCGCTCGGCGACCGCGTTCTGCCAGGGCCGGATCCATCGGTTGATTCTGATCGGTCATGACTTCGGCGAGCGCTTCCAACAAGGCCACGCCGGCGCGGAGCAGCTTTTCCGGGCCAGCGGGCTTCGCAATCGCCGGCGTGTCGTCCTCAATATCCAGCGCATCACGCATGGTTTCGAGGAAGCCGGCTCGCGCGGGTGCCGAAAACGATACCTCATCCGTGTCGCTATCAAACAGGCCGTCAAAGAGTTCTCGCTTTTGGGCAAGCACCTGCAGCACACGCTCTTCGATTGAATTGCGCGTGACCAGGCGGATCACCCGCACAGGCCGCTGTTGGCCCATGCGATGGGCCCGGGCGATCCGCTGCTCCAGCACCGCGGGGTTCCACGGCACCTCCAGATGAATCACAGTGTCGGCGGCTTGCAGGTTTAAGCCGCTGCCGCCGGCGTCGGTGCTGAGGAACACCCGGCAACCCGGATCATCACGAAAACGGGAAATCGGATCGCGGCGATCGGCAGCGGGCAAACGGCCATGCAATATCGCGTAGTCGATGCCAAGTTTATCGAGCTCTACAGCGGCCAATCGCAACATCTGTTCCCACTGGCTGAACACCACGGCCTTGTGCTCGGCACCCTCGGCCAGCAAATCGCGCATCAACTCGGCAAATTCGTCGAGCTTCGGCGATACGTTGGTCGTGTCATCCAACAACGCCGACGAATTACACACCAATCGCAGATTGGTCAGACATGCCAGGATGCGCTTCCGATCCAGGTCCGAAAGCACAGGTTTTCCCAGCAATCGGGCGAGCGCAGTCCGCTGTTCTTCGTAAGGTCCGCGCTGTTCGGGCGCGAGTTCGACATAGATTGTGGAGTCGGTGCGTTCGGGAAGTTGCGTCAATACCTCGGCGCGCGTGCGTCGCAGGAACACCGGATCGAGCCGTTCGCGGATCGTGTCGAGCTTGCGGTATCCCGTGAGCTGACCCTTGCTATCCAACATGCGGTGGTCGTGCAAAAACTGAAAGGCCGGGCCGAGCCGGCGGTCATCGACGAATTGCACGATGGAGTAAAGTTCCTCCAACTTATTCTCCAGCGGCGTGCCGGTCAGCACCAGAGCATAGCGGCTTTGCAGTTTCTTGACGGCCTTGGAAGTTTTCGATTCCCAGTTCTTGATCCGCTGGGCCTCGTCGAGAATGACATAGTCCGGCCGGGTGTCGTTCAACTCGGCCAGATCGCGGGTCACTTGTTCGTAGTTGACCAACCGGAAAAACGTTTTCTCGCGATACTGCTCCAACCGATCCGGCCTGTCGCCATCGATCACTTGTACTTGCCGGCTGCTGAACTTGGCAATCTCGCCGGCCCACTGATACTTCACCGAAGCGGGCGACACCACCAGCACCTGGACAATGCCGCGCAGCCGGGCCAGCAACTCGGCCGCGGCAATCGCCTGCACGGTTTTGCCCAGACCCATGTCGTCGCCGAGGATCGCCCGGCCACGACACGCCGCGAACACGGCTCCGCGCAACTGATAGTCATATAGCGATGTCTTGATAAGATCGCGCAACGGCTCCGGCGTCTCGCCCTGATCCAACGCCGCGAGTAACTCCTTCTCCTTTTCCAGCAGCCAGCGGCGATCCAACGCACCATCAATGAAGTCCAGCGCGGCCGTGTCAATGCTGACATGTTCCGGCACGGCCGCCGCGGCCGAGGTGAAGTCGGCGAAACGTTCATCGGCCGACCAAAGACCCTTGGCGTCGAAGTACTCCCGTGCCAGCTTGGCCAGCGCATCGGAATGCCGCGTCGGCAAATGCAGCGCCAGCGTGACTTGCTCGCCATAGTGCAGCGTCACCTCAGGCTTGGTGACAGCCGCCTTGCGTTTGCGAACATTGGCCGGTGCGTGTGGCCGCACGTGATCCAGCACCGCCTCGATATGCTTGCAGGTGCCCAACGTGTTGGCTTTGTAATCCGGGCAGGTGCATGTGTTGTCGCCGACATCGAAGCCGCGCAAACCAACGGTGTAGCGGCCGCCAGTGCCGGGGTTGCTGACGCGATAATCGCCGTACAGCTTCTTGCCCGACGAGCGCTCGACAACTAGCTTCTCATCGCGAGCACGCCGCCGCCGGATGTCAATCTGTTCTTCGCGGAGCACGGGTTAAATCGAACGACGAATGTGGGGTGGCGGTCCACGCCGGATTTCCTCACGTGTGGGCCGAATCGTGGAATCCCACGGTCCGTCGAAATAAGCGTCAATCAAGTTGGGATCGTCGGACCAACTGGTCGAACCATAGTAGAGCGTCTCGCTTGCCTGGATTGGTGCATCCGAAGGCTGTGTCGAAACTGGCTCAAAATCGCGCAGTGGCTGTGGATTTGGCTCCGGCACGATTGGGTTGGAATTGTTCATCTCATTTATCCTTCGGTAGTATTTGGAACACGCAGTGAGCAACCCATTGTCGGTTGGCCAACAAAGTGGCGTCATACGTGCCAAATGCCGGCACTCGCAGTCGTTCTATCCGCAAGTTTAATCGTACAGCAGTCAGTGGACTTGGAAAAGTCTGCTTCACCCGCATGGAAAGTAGTTCCCGGTCCTGTTCCAAGTGTCGAAAGACCAGCGCCATCTCGTATTCGCCGTGCCCATCGGACATCATGGTAAAGGCGTGAAACGGGTTCAACAAGACGGGTACACCTTCGGCCCGGCGAGCGGTGAACGTATTGATCAGTGACGCATTTCTGGATCGTTCTTCGACGATGACGTAGTCGCAGAGATACAGACCAGTACTCGTTGGGACGGTTGCCATGACGGATTCTCGATGTTGACGTCGCTTCCAAGGGTGGGACCGATCAACGAACTGAGAGTATTGTAGGGGCAAACCGCGCATGTTTTTCGTGTCTTTCGTGTGTTTCGTGGTTCAACGCATTCATACATCACCCCCATGCGTGTCACTCCACTCGGCGATCAGGCGGTGCTGGCGTATTGCGACGATGAGGCGGCGGCAGCTCGTCTGGCTTTGTCCGCTCGAAACGATCGCCCGGAGTGGCTTGTCGATGTCGTGCCGGCTTATGCCAGCGTGGCTTTTTACTTTGACGGGTCTAAGACTCGTTACCGCGATGTTGTTCCGTGGCTGGAGCGCTTGAGCAGTGCGCCCGGCCCGGCAGTCGTGGGCCGTTCATTCATCATCCCTTGCTGTTATGAACTTGGCCCGGACTTGCAGCGTGTGGCAGAAGCCAAGCACCTCACCACCGACGAAGTCATCCGGTTGCACACTTCCATCGAGTACACGGTCTTCGCCATCGGCTTCTGCCCGGGATTTCCGTACCTGGCCTATTTGCCGGCCGAGTTGTCCGGAATGCCCCGATTGCCATCACCGCGGTTACGAGTCGAACCCGGCAGCGTCGGAGTGACGGGCCGGCAAACGGGAATCTATCCGCTGCCGCGCCCCGGCGGCTGGAACCTCATCGGGCGGACGCCAATGACCCTTGTTGACTTGAATAAAGGCTATTTCGCCCTATCTCCCGGCGACCGCGTCCAATTCCAACCCATTACCACGAAAG
>JANLTA010000431.1:0-4258 GCA_031362705.1 Gemmataceae bacterium
CGATTTCAACGGATTGGAGATCGAGCGTTACTACCATTTTCACTGCCTATCGGATGCAGCGTTGCTGCAGGTGCTGGATGAACTGGGCATCGCCGACAAGATGCGGTGGTCAGAAACGAAGATGGGCTACTGGTTCCAGGGGCGGTTGCAACCCTGGGGCAATCCGCTGGCACTGCTGAAGTTTCGCGGCCTTGGCCTTGCTGCCAAATTCCGATATGGGTTTCACGCTTTTATTTCGACCCGCCGTGACGATTGGCGCCCTCTTGACAAGCTTGAGGCAACGGAGTGGATTCGGCGCTGGGTCGGTAAAGAAGCATACGAGGTGCTGTGGCGGCGGCTGTTCGATTACAAGTTCTACGATTATGCTAATGGGTTGTCGGCGGCCTGGATCTGGAGCCGTATCCGCCGCATTGGCCGATCGCGTTACAACTTGTTCCGCGAAAAATTGGGTTATCTCGACGGCGGATCGAGCACGTTATTGCGGGCGATGAAATCAGCGATTGAGGCCGGCGAAGGCGAGTTGCGCCTTAAGACGCCGGTGGGGCAGGTGGTGATCGAAAATGGCCAGGTGCAGGGTTTGCTGATCGATGGCGCGCTTGAGTCCTTCGACAAGGTGGTTAGTACGATCCCGCTACCGTATGTACCCCGGCTGATGCCCGATCTGTCACCCGATGTGCTGGCCAAGTTTTGTGCATTGAAGAACATCGCCGTGGTGTGTGTAATCGCCAAACTGCGCAAGCGGGTGACGAAATACTTTTGGCTCAACACCAATGACCCGGAAATGGACATCCCCGGTGTGGTGGAATATTCGAATTTGCGCCCGCTGGATCAACATATCGTCTATGTGCCGTTCTACATGCCCGGAGAGCATCCAAAGTTCGCCGAGCCGGATGGTGCTTTCACCGACAAGGTGAAGCGCTACCTGCGCAAGGTTAATCCCGATCTAAGAGATGAAGATTTCATCGATATGCACACCAGCCGCTACCGTTATGCTCAGCCGATTTGCGATCCCGGCTACCTCGATAAACTGCCGCCGGTGGCCTTGCCGGTTAAGGGGCTGTGGGTAGCGGATACTTCTTACTACTATCCTGAGGATCGAGGTATATCGGAAAGCATCGGGTTTGGCCGCAAAATGGCGAGGGAAGTAGTGAGGTGATACGTCATTTCTTGTCCCGCCAATTCTTGCTGTTTCTGGCGGTGGGAGGAACAGCCGCATTTTTACACTGGCTGTCCCGAATCATTCTAAGCCACTGGTTCTCGTTTTCTTGGGCTGTGATATTGGCTTACGGTGTCGGTATGGCCGTCGCTTTCACACTAAACAGTCTTCTTGTTTTTCCTGGTTCCATAAAGCCTAGACACAGGCAGGCGCGCGATTTTTGTGTCGTGAATCTCGCTTTTTTCCCATTTGTTTGGGCTGCCGCTATAGCAGTCGAGCGCCTGCTGGGCAGCCTGGGGATCACCTTGTTTCGAGAAGCGCTCGCGCATGGCGTTGCCGTGTCGATACCGATGTTTGCCACTTTTCTGGCCTATAAATTTTTCGCGTTCAAGGATGCCCGGTATGGAAGGCAGTAAGCTCTCGGACTTGTACAAGCTTCGCTTCGCAGAGAAATATCTTCCAAGGAAGAATGCCATTTGGCAGGTAATCTGCGACGATTACCTGCAACAGTTCATAAATTTATCCGATACGGTGATAGACGTCGCATCCGGGTACGGCGAGTTCTTGAATAACATCAAGGCACGCAAAAAGATTGCCTTCGACCTCAATCCTGATGCGAAAAAATTTCTGGGCGAAGATACCGAATTCCATCATAAACCGGCAATTTCGCTTGGCGACATCGTTCACGAGGAGGCGGACATTGTGTTTACCTCTAATTTTCTTGAGCACCTGCCAGACAAGAAAACACTTGATATGTTTATCGATCAAGTATGGATCGCACTGAAACCCGGTGGAAAATATCTGATCCTTGGCCCAAACCTCCGCTACCTGCCAGGGGAATACTGGGACTTTTACGACCATCACCTCGGTCTAACCCACCTGTCGTTGTCTGAGGCTTTGCAGCTTAAGGGTTTTGACATTGAGCTGTGTATCGACCGCTTTCTTCCCTTTACGACGCAAGGCGCGTTGCCTACACACCCCTTGCTGGTAAGGGCATATCTGAAGTGTCCCTTGGCGTGGCGAATTCTCGGGAAGCAGTTTTTCATTGTCGCTCGGAAGCCGAACGATGTCCCGAGTCCATGATGCGTGCTTTGTATCAAGGCATGGTCGTGGCAAAAAAACATGACTTGCAACGCGAAGGCGTTCGATGACGAATTCCATTTTGGTTACGGGCGGTGCCGGCTACATTGGCTCCCATATGGTGAAGGCACTGGTGCGGGCCGGACACCGGGTGGTGGTGTTCGACAATCTTTCCACCGGCCACCGTGACGCCGTGGCTGCCGCAGCCGGGGCGCCGGGAGCGGAGTTTGTCGAGGGAGACTTGCGCCGTCCTGCCGATACGGCCGCCGCCTTTGCCGGGCGCGCGATCGATGTCGTGATGCATTTTGCCGCCAGTTGTTATGTGGGTGAGTCGGTGCAGCATCCGGCGAAGTATTACGAAAACAATGTCATCGGCACACTCAATCTGCTCGGGGCTATGCACGCGGCTGGGGTGCGGCGCCTGGTGTTTTCGTCGACGTGCGCTACCTATGGCGACCCGGTTTCTGTGCCGATGGACGAGACTCATCCGCAGCGGCCCGTCAATCCCTACGGCATGTCAAAACTGACTGCCGAGCGCGTCATGGCCGACTATGGCCGCGCGTACGGCATCCATACCGTGGCGCTGCGTTACTTCAACGCGGCAGGCTGCGACCCTGACGGTGAACTCGGCGAGCGCCATGATCCGGAGACGCATCTGATTCCGCTGGTGCTTCTCGAAGCCCTGCGCCTGCAGGCCGGCGGCAACCCGGCCCAGACGCGCTTGCAGGTGTTCGGAGACGATTTCGATACGCCGGACGGCACCTGCGTTCGCGACTACATACACATCGCTGATTTGTGCGCCGCGCATTTGCTGGCGATGCAGCGCCTGTTGCAAGGCAAGGGGTGCGCATTTGAGGCCTTTAACCTCGGCACCGGCAACGGCTACTCGGTGAAAGACGTGATCGAAACCTGCCGGCGCGTTACCGGGCAGGACATTCAATACCGCATCGCCGGGCGGCGTGCGGGGGACCCGGCCCGCCTGGTGGCGAGTGCCGGGCGCGCGCATGCCGAGCTGGTCTGGACGCCGCGCTTCAATGCGTTGTCAGACATTGTTGAAACCGCCTGGCGCTGGTTTTCTGCACAGCCGGCGCCGGTGAGTGGCGGGTAAGGCAGCAGGTCATCAATTGGCCGGTCGCCGGCAGCCACCAGAAACGGAAACCAGCTTGCTGATATTGGGACTCAATGCCTACCATGGCGATTCGGCCGCGTGCATCGTCAAAGACGGGGTGCTGGTTGCCGCTGCCGAGGAGGAGCGCTTTCGCCGCATCAAGCACTGGGCCGGGTTTCCGTCTGAGGCAATCCGCTATTGCCTCCAGGAGGCGGGCTGCGGTCTGGCCGACCTGCAGGTGGTTGCCATCAACCAGGATGCCGGCGCCAACCTGTGGAAGAAGCTTGCCTACACCGCCACGCGCCGCCCCGATCTCTCTCTGGTGCATGACCGCATTCGCAACAAGCGCGAGCGCGCCGGCGTGGCAGTCGAGCTGGCGCGCGCGTTTCCGGGCGAAGCTCTGCGTGCAGAAGTGCGGCACATCGAGCACCATCTGGCGCATTTGGGTTCGGCGTTTCTGGTGTCGTCGTTTGCCGAGGCGGTGGCCGTGTCGGTGGATGGCTTCGGCGATTTCGCCAGTGCCGCATGGGGCGTGGGCAGCGGCAACCGGATTGAGGTCGAAGAAAAGGTCTACTTCCCGCATTCCCTCGGCATTTTTTATCAGGCGCTGACGCAACACCTCGGTTTTTCAAACTACGGCGATGAGTACAAGGTCATGGGCCTCGCGCCCTACGGCGAGCCGCGCTTTATCGGCGAGATGCGGCAAATCGTGCATCTGGAGCCGAGCGGTGCGTTCCGGCTGAACCTTGAATATTTTCGCCACCATCGCGAGAAGGTCGAATACGAGTGGGACAACGGCGAGCCGCGCGTCGGCCCTCTCTATTCCCCACAATTGGCTGATTTGCTCGGGCCGCAGCGCGGCAAGGATGAGCCGCTGTCACAGCGCCATAAAGACATCGCCCGCTCGGTGCAGG
>JANLTA010000045.1:0-3609 GCA_031362705.1 Gemmataceae bacterium
AAAGCTGCGAATCTCAGCAAGTGAAACATGGGCGCTACCAGTTGATCCATTAAAGTGTTTTACGGACTTATCCCATGTGAATTTGGTTCACTTACCGTGACCGCCCATTATCGTTGGCCTTCAATCGAAGCTTTTCGGCCAACGTGTCGAGCCTCACCGCATCAGTTTCATCGACGCCTGGCGCTGGCTCCGCAACGCCCGGCCCGATGATCCATTAACGAATCCGCTCACCGCTTGGCGATGCCACGGAATTACGTTGCCACATGGTTGCCATCGTTAAACCTGTTTGCGGTGTATGTCAACGAAGTGGCCTTGCGGAGAGATAGCGATCCAGCGCTTCACGGGTGAACAAATGGCGGCCGGGCATCGGTGAAAGCCGCCCTCGTTTGACGAGCGAATAAACGCCTTGAACGGTTGATCGAAGATAGATCGCCGCTTCCGAAACCGTCAGGTAAGGACTTGCAAGGGTGGCAGTATTCATCGTTCAATTCCATGGTGGTTCTTCGATGTGTCGGTCCAGCGACACGTGATCGTTTTGAATCCTGCCTTGTCAGCCGGCTGAGTCAGTTGCTCTCGGCGCCGCGGCACGGGCCGAGCGTACTGGCGGGACTGGTGGTCTGCGGTCGCTGCGGCCAGCGCATGCTCGTCGGCTACACGAATGGATCCGCGACCAAGACGCTGCGTTACAGTTGTCTGCGTGGGGCGATCGACTGCGGCCAGGATGTTTGCCAGAGCCTCTCGGGCGCGGTGCTGGAGTCCTTCGTGGTCCAGCGCCTGTTGCAAGCCGTTGCGCCGGCGTCCCTGGAGTTGAGCCTGGCCGCGACCGAAGACATCGAACGCGAACGATGCCACCTTGATGAGCACTGGCAACAGCGGCTGGCCGCACTCGACGCCGCCTGAGCCAGATGAAATTCAATTGCCCTCAACGCTTGTTCTCGGGCGCGGGCCGGCGGCAGACCGTCGTTTGCAAAGTTCTGACGCAGGGCCAGGTAGTCGTTCCAGACCCCTGCAGCTTGCAATCGATCCTTGAGTTGGGTCCGTGATTCAGCCATGTTTGCCGCCTCGTTAATGCGTCGTTTTGGCAATACTTGCCGCTAATTATGAACCATCGCACAATTCCTACCAAGTCGTCTTCGTTGGCCTCTCCACCGGAGATCAACGTCGCCTGAAAACCGCGGGTGTTGTAGAATGTCAATGGCCCGGTATCCTGTCGGTTGAAGACTTGGCCGCCACGGATGGCCGAAAAGCATGCAATGACACAGGACTGAGCGCTTCCACAATGGCTGGCTCCCCCGCGAACGGTCCACTTCCCGACTACGCCAATCCTCCGGTCGTCGAGACCATTCTCGGCGTCCAGTTTGAACCACTCCCGGATTTCCGAAACGCCCACCTTGGCGCGTTTTGGAAAACGCTGAATCAGAATGAATGGCCCAAAGTTGCGGACGCGCCGCCTTTGGAGTCTCAGGTCGAAAGATTCTCCGAGCAGATGGAATGGGGACGAATGGCATTCCAATTCAAGCTCGCACAGGACATGCCCAATCGGTTGCAGGTATCGAATAAAGATGGCGACCGAATGATTCAAGTTCAAAACGGGAGACTGCATTTCAACTGGCTGGGAAAGGCCGGCGGCCCCTATCCTCATTATGGTCCGGTCAGAGATGGATTCGACTGGCTGTTAGGCCAGTTTTCCGATTACATCGCCCGCGAAAAACTTGGCGATTTGCGACCCAATCAATGGGAGGTCACCTACCTTAATCACATCCCCAAAGGCACTGTCTGGAAAACAGTCGCCGATTGGCATTTTTTTTCACCGTTAGGCGCGGTGCCATCAGTGTCCGAGTTAATTGAGGCCGAGAGTTTTGGAGGCGAATGGCATTACATCATCCCGGAGAAGCGCGGGCGCCTTCATGTTCGTTGGCAGCATAGTCAAAGGCAGGAACCAAAGTTGGAAGAGATCATCGTGCTTAACCTCACTGCTCGCGGTCCCGTGGAAGATGAGAAGGCCGGCCTGACGGCCGCACTGACAGGTTTGGATTTGGGGCACGACGTAATTGTGCGCTCGTTCAAGGACTTCATGTCCAAGGACGCAAGCGACTATTGGGGGCTCAAAAATGCTCAAGACTAATCCACAAACGGCCATTTCCGAGGTTTTCCCGGACGCGGTCGGGACTAGAGCGCAAGACATGTCGCTGGTGCCCCGAGATCGTGCCGAATTGGCCGCGAACCGTGCGGCATGGCATCGGATCATGGACCAGCAATTGATCGAGTGGGGTCGGGACCCGAGCCAGTTGACGGACGATGGCGTTGATGCGCCGACGGAGGCGACAATTAGCCGAGCGTTCGATTTGGCGAGAAAGTGTCGTGACGTTGGTTTCCCGCCGCCGACCGCAGTGTTTCGCGACTCAAACGGCGGAATTGTCTTCGAGCGCCGTGATGGTGAGTACACGTCGGTGGTTCACTTTTGGGACGACGGAACGGGGGAATCGATGATGTTTCGAGGCACGGAACTCATTCAGAGACTGCTCATGTAAGTGCGGAGCGACTTCAGCCGCGATCTCTGAGGGACGCGCGTGGACGACGGCTGGGAACCGATTGATGACGACGAATTGCTATTCCGTCGGATTCCGGTATCGATGAACTGGTATTCGCCAGAATCGGGCGTCCGCTCGGAAGCCTTCGACCCGCACAAGGTGAACGACATCACTGGTCTGTCGGTGTCACGTGCGAAATACAAGTCGCCGGAAGAAGCCGGTCGGGGAATGTCCGGCAGATCTTACTTCGTAGCCGTCCTGCGCGCTGGCGACATTCGCGCCCAGGGTATGGCGATTGAGCCGAAGCCAAAACCCGATGATCTGGGGCACGCCGAATTGCCGCAACTGAATGCCGAAAACCGCAAGACGGATGCGACGCTGGGACGGCAACGGATTCTCGCAGGGTTATGTCTGAGCGTTGAAGGCCCTTTTCCGTCGCCTGGATTTCCGCTCGCCGAAATCTGACGCCGCTTTCGTGAACTTCCCCAGTCCGTTTGATTACAATGTCATCCACGACTTGTGGCAAAGCTGGACCCACCCTTGGAAGCCCTCATTGCCTGCCTGGGCGATCATGCCATTCACCGACTATTTGTCGAGGAGTTGGGATGGGACCACGCAGTTGGGTCCGGCCACATTGAAATTGATTGCCGCTCGATTTCGTACGAAATTGTTGCGACAAAGCGCGGCATCGTCATCCTAACCGCCACCGTAGACCGGCTCACGATAGCCCATCGGGGATTCTGTCGGCGGTTCCAACGGGCCATCGCCCAACGCCACGTCGAACATATCCTTGTCATGCTCTGCGAGCGCCCTCGCCGGCAAGCCTGGTTGTGGGCGGTTCGACGCGCGCGTGGCGGCCGATTTCGGCATCGCGAACATCCATTTTTTTCCAGTGATCCGCCGCAGCCATTGCTCGACCGTCTCACGTCAATGCGCATCGCGATGTCCGAGGAAGAACATTTGACGCTCGGCGATGCACTGGACCGCGTGCGCCAGGCTTTGGACGTACCGGCGGAATTGAAATTGTTTCACCGGTTCCCGAACATGGCCCGGCAAAGCGATGAACTCGCGCGGGCCG
>JANLTA010000493.1:0-3491 GCA_031362705.1 Gemmataceae bacterium
TTGCCTTTGCTCTTTTCCCACGCCGGTACGAACTTGTCTTGGGCCGCCTGCACCAACCGATCCGTGAGCGCCCAGGCAATGGACACATCGTCCATGCCCTGACCGATGAGCCGAGTCAGGTCTGCGTCGAAGCGCCCCGTCTTGATCAGGTCAGCAATGATAATCGGATTGGATGTCGCGCCAGTCGCGCCCCACGATAGGTTCTTGGCGACTTCATCCGGATCGACCGAATCGAGCCACAACTTCGTGCCGCAGGCGACCAGACTTTCTAGCGTTGTCATGACCATCTCCGATGGGCTTAACTATTGGACTTTATACTTGGTTCGGCGTGAAATTGCGAACTCGTCGCCACAGACCCATAGTGCCAATCAACAGGCCAACGGTGGCCACAGAGAGTTGAAACGTCGGCGCGATCGTCGTCCCTTCGTGCGGACTCAATCGAATACTGAAATCGAAGAGCTGCCATTCAATCAGTCGGTGCCAGTTCCATGTCCCACCGCGCTGCCATATCGAGGCGGCCACGTAAGTACCGCACACCAGAATCAATGTCGCGTGAATCAGCAGCATGGCGCCAAGTCCCTGCGGGTTGGGGATGCGGCCAAAGCGGCGGGCAAGCTTCCGCGAAAACAAGAGTGCCGGCACGGCACCAGCCATCACGACAATAAAAAACGAGATAGCGAAAGTCACAACTGCTCCGCCCAAGCCCTGGCTTTCGAGCTTGTTATCGAGCGCTGCCAGCTGGACAAAGCTGATCCACCACACGATGAACCAGCCAACCAGTCGACCGCCAACGGAATCGAGCCAGGCGAGGTCGACCTCAGCGAAGAACAACTTGACCACCGGCTTGTTTTCTCCGCGCTGCACTGTCAAAACATTGCGCGTGCCGTACCACAGCGCGTTCACACCGCACAGTACTGGGGCAAAGCCAATGCCAACTGCGAACGCTACATTTTCGCCCGTCCACTCAGGATAATGAAACACCGACAAAATGCGCACAAATGCCCACACACAACCCACACCACCGAGCAAGGCGGCCAACCTTGCTACCGCGACCGGCGCCGCGAGTCCTTTTCGAGCATAATTCAGCATCGCCATATTGAGTATGAGGAAGGCTGCAAACGAAAACAACATCGGCCAACCGAAAAACAAGCCGTTGATGATTGCAAGATTACGAAGAAGATCCGTTGGACTGCCCAGACGAACCATGCACGTTTCGAGGCCATGTCCGGCAATGGAAGATGCTAAGCGCTGTGGCTCCCAGACATCGATTTGGGGTCGGACAGCGTCTCCTGCGCCAAGCCAACGAATGGTAGCGACTGCGCCATCGGGGCCAGCGCCAAGTGCGACTACGTCTGCCGATATCCAGCACAGAAGGCTGCCGTCGGTCGAGTCCCAGACATTTACGTATTGCGGTTGTCGGTTTGTTCCCGGGTCTTTCTCTTCATAGCGCGAGCTCTCAGCGCTTCCGATGATGTAGCGGCGATCCAGTCCGAAGTGCATAGACTCGAACCGGACCTCGGACCTGTGCGCAAATAGTTGATTGACGACCCGTCCACCGGTTGCCTCTTGAACGAAGACGCCGGGGCGCTCGTCCATGTACGTGTTGAGGTAGGCCCATGTGACCAAGTTTCCGTCGGGACTGAGTGCCGGGTCGAATTGTGCCATCGTTTTCGGCGGTAACGTCAGGGTGTCGATGGTTGTGCTGTTTGTGACATTGCAAACGGTCAATAGGCCTTTGTCAAAATTTGTCCATGCCAGCACTGTTCCATTGGCACTGACTGTTGCCGAAAGCCTGTCGCCGCGGGGCACCGGGAACATTGCATCGCGTTTTTCGCCAACTGGATCCCAAATCTCGAAGTGCCGTTCGGTCGCCGTTTCGACGACATCCAGGAAGAACCGGCCATCCGGGATGAAGTAACTGGTGTGTACGTAACCAGGTCGTCGATCGACTAAATGCTCGCGGCCCGTGGATCGCTCGACTAATTTGATGACACCTTTGTCTGCGCCAGCGGCGAGCCAACGGCCATTAGGGTCGGCGACGGCGAACGAATCGCCGATTTTCAGTGGATTCACACGCCCCGTTGCGATATCGAATTCTGCGCCCGGAAGGTATAGTTTTTTTTCATCAGTGCTCCAAGTGAATCGGCCTTGCCGCTTTGCCCGCTCGGGAGCCGGCATCGGATCTTCGCCGCTCTCTGGTCGGGGGAAGATTCTCCGGTACCCGTTGCCGGTGATTTCGTGAAGCGCGACTGCCTCAGCGTACAAACGTGTATCGGGTCGTATCTTCGCCGCTTGCTGCAGCAACTGGAGGGCTGGTTCCACCGAGGCCTGTTCACCTTTAGGATCGGAGGCGAGCCGCAGTCGTTCCGTCCGCGCTTGCCAGTACAGCGTTGACCAGCCGCGTTCGCGAATCTCAGCGGCCAAGCCGTAGACCACCACGGATAAAAGCAGCAGAGCTATTGAAGCGGCGCTGGCAATTGCCCAAGGGCGTTTTCGCAACCATGTTGTCGAGTGCCGAACGAACCCCGGTCGCGTTGCTTGGACAGGCTCGCCGGCCAGGAATCTACCCAGGTCATCAGCCAATGCTTGCGCTGAACTGTATCGTCGTTCCGGTCGCTTTTCGAGACACTTTAAACAAACAGTCTCCAACGCCCGCGGCAATTCCGGCCGAAGTGTTCTTGGCCGTACTGGCTCCGTTTCGGTGACCTGTCGAATCGTTTCCAGCGCCGTCTTGGCTTGAAACGGCGGGATGCCGGTCATCAGTGCGTACAAAACAGCGCCGAGGCTGTATACGTCTGACAACGGTCCCACAAGCGCGGGATTCCCTGCCGCTTGTTCTGGCGGCATATACGCGGGAGTGCCGAGAATATCACCGGTGACTGTCGGTCCGGCCGCTTCTTTGGCACGCTTGGCCAAACCGAAATCGGTGATCTTGGGCACGCTCCCCGCCATCACCACGTTGGCAGGTTTCAAGTCCCGATGAACGATGCCGCAATCGTGCGCGTATTGCACGGCTTCGCTAAGAGTGCGAATCAACGCGGCCGCATCGCGCGGCGGCAACGGACCGTCTTTCAGGCGGTCCGACAAGTTACCGCCCTCAACGAAGCCCATTGCGAAATACTGCTGGCCCTGATGCTCGCCGACTTCGAAAATCGGAACGATGTTAGGGTGATCCAGACTTGCGGCCGCCTCGGCCTCAGCGCGGAATCGGCGCACTTCGCCGTCGGAGGCCAGTTGTCCGGCGAGAATCATCTTCAATGCGACAACTCGATTCAGGGAAAGTTGCCGCGCTTTATAAACGACGCCCATGCCGCCGCGGGCGATTTCTTCGAGCAGTTCGTAGTCGCCAAAATAACGGACGTTACCGAGCGAACTCGCGGCAGCTGACTCCGGGCCAATTGTTGCCGGTTCCACGAAGCGGTTCATCCGGTCGTGGTGGGCTAAAAACGACTGCAATTCGTCTGCGAAGTCCGCGTGTTGGGTGAGGAGTA
>JANLTA010000512.1:0-8044 GCA_031362705.1 Gemmataceae bacterium
GTCGAGAAAGTGCGCATCGCCGCGGCCAACGGCCTTGGCCTGATGGGTGAATCCGCCCGCGAAGGTGTCAAAGTACTGCGCGAAACCGCCGAACAGGCTCGCAAAGATATGAAGATGCAACTGGCGCAATCATGTCAACGGGCGCTCCAGAACATCAATGCAGGACGAAAAGGTAAGTGATTCCTCACACGTGGGTCGGTGGCTCGATCTTAGCAATCTTTCCCTCGGCCAATAGCTTCTGATACTCATTCCATGACATCGGCGGTTTGCCGGTGTCGATCTCGTTCATATGAATGCAGTCGATGACGGGACACACGAGACTACATAGATTGCAGCCGACGCAGGTGTCCTGTTTGATGGTGAATTGATTGACGATGTCGCCCCCGGCTCCGGGTAACACCTCCACGCCGCCAGAACGGACCACCTCATCGGCGTGCGTCTTCACATAGTCAGCTAGGGCGATCTTATCCCAACGAATCGATTGATGGGCACCATCTTCGCAGGCGATGTAGCACAAACCGCAGTGGATGCACTTCTGCTGGTCGATCTCGGCAACGACTTTGTAATTGAGATCCAGGTCGCCCCATTGCTTGATTTTGTGCGTGGACTTTCCGACGAAATCGCTGATTTTCTCGAATCCCTTTTCCAGCATCCAGTTATCCAGGCCGCTACTTAGCTGCTCGACGATGCGGAAGCCGTAGTGCATCACGGCCGTACAGACTTGCACCGAACCGGCTCCAAGAAGCATGAACTCCACGGCGTCTTGCCAGGCTTGTATGCCGCCGATGCCGCTAATTGGCACTTTGCAATTGGCGTCGCCGGCAATGGCGCTGACCATGTGCAGTGCGATTGGTTTCACCGCGGGGCCGCAGTAGCCTCCGTGACTGCCCTGACCGCGCACTGCCGGCTTGGGAGCAAGTGTTTCGAGGTCGACACCCATAATGGAATTGATGGTGTTGATGAGCGATAGCGCATCGGCTCCGCCACGCACAGCGGCCCGGCCAATGGCTGTGACATCGCCGACGTTGGGCGTGAGTTTCACCATCACTGGAATCGTTGCGACTTCCTTGACCCACTCGGTAATCATGCAGGCATATTCGGGTACCTGACCGACGGCCGCCCCCATGCCGCGTTCGCTCATGCCGTGCGGGCAACCGAAATTCAACTCAATGCCGTCGGCACCAGCGCCCTGAGTCCGTCTCGTAATGTCGTGCCACGCTTTTTGATTGGATTCAACCATCAGCGACACCCACACGGCATGGTGCGGATACGCTTTCTTGACACTGGCAATCTCGCGCAGATTGTCGTCGAGCGTGCGGTCGGTAATCAGCTCAATGTTGTTCAGGCCAAGGATCTTGCGGCCGTCGTAGTCGATCGCGCCATAGCGTGACGAAACGTTAACGATGGGTTCAAACCCGAGCGTCTTCCACACCACGCCGCCCCAGCCAGCGTCGAATGCACGACGGACCTGATACTCCGAATTGGTCGGCGGAGCGCTGGCCAACCAAAACGGGTTCGGCGCTTTGACGCCGCAGAAGTCGATGCTGAGATCAGGCATATGGTTGCTCTTGAATTGCTTTGTCAATTCCCCACGCTGCGATCTTCCCATCCTGGACTGCGTCCACGATTTCACCGCCGCCACGGATGCAGTCGCCACCGGCAAATAGCTTCGGTATGGATGTCGCGCCCGTGGTAACATCGATGGCGACCTTGGTGCCGTTCAACTTGAGACCGGGTAACGCCTTGAGCAAGTCCAATAGCGGCTCCTGGCCGAGTGCCTTGACGACCATGTCGGCATCAATGACAAAGTTGCCACCTGGTACCACATGGAGCTGCCCGTCTCGCTTAGTCGGATCATCCACTCGAGTGCGGGCAAACTCCACTCCGACGGCTCGACCATCTTTTCCGGCTACAATACGCTGCGGTTGGGCATAGAATTCGAAGCGCACGCCATCGGCTTTGGCCAATTCATATTCATAGGTAAATGCCGGCATGGCCTCATCACCTCGCCGATAGGCGATGATGACTTCGTCGGCCCCGAGCCTGCGTGCCGCAGTTGCCACGTCGATGCCGGTATTCCCCGCGCCGATCACCAAAACGCGCGGCGCAATCTCGCATTCGGTGTATGGCTTTGTGTGCGTCTGGAAGATGAAATCGAGTGCCTCCCATACCCCTGGCAGCTTTTCACCATCGATGCCCAGTGGCATTGTGTGCCCGAGGCCGACACCGAGAAACACGGCATCAAATTCGCCCAGGAGCTTTTTGATTTCATCCGCTGTCACTCGTTGATTCATTCGCAGGTTGACGCCGATTTGCCGAACCAACTCGACTTCTGTGAGTGCGAATGCTGTTGAGATCTTGTATGCGGCGATGCCAAGCGTGTTGAGTCCGCCGGCTACATCGCGGGCTTCAAAGACCACGACGTCGTGACCGATCTTGCGCAATTCATGCGCACAGGTCAGCCCCGACGGGCCAGAACCGATGACCGCGACCTTCTTACCAGTGGGTGGCCCCGCCCGAAAAAATTGCACTCTTTTCATTGCTGCTGCATCAGTTGCGTGCCGCTGCAATCGACCGATTTGCACTGGGGCCTTCAGCAACGTGTTGTCGACACAAGCGCCTTCGCAAAGCACTTCCGTCGGACAGGCGCGGGCACAACTGCCGCCGAAGATGTTGGCATCGAGAATCGTCTTGGCCGCACCAATGTCATTGTGATGCATGACTTGACGAATGAACTTGGGAATATCAATGTGCGTAGGGCAAGCCCGCGTGCATGGCGCATCGAAGCAATAGAGGCAGCGCGACGCTTCCACCAATACTTCATCGCATGCCAACGGCGACGGCAGATCGGCGAAGCGATGGGTCAGGACTTCGAGGCTGTATCGTTCACCGGCACGGGGCATGAGTATTCCTCGCGCTTCTTAAATTCCGAGCCACAGTCGCAACGAAGCGTCCAATTGGGTTGCATCCGTTGGGGAAAGGCGTGCCAATCGTTTGATGACAATACTTGGATCGATAGCATGTATTCCACGCTTGATTGCAGATTGAACATTGAGGCCGGCAAATGCCCAGTCAGACAGCACGAATTCGCCAGCGGCAAGACCGTAAACCTGACTCGTTAGCGGGATAACGAACAGATCGATGTATGCATGAGGTGCATTGACAACGACACCGGGCCGAACTTTTCCGCCACTCAGGTCAGTATAGGGCATGCACACCAGAACAACGTCATTCTTTGAGTAGTTCGGCATAGACGTCATCCTGTGCATTGTTCCAAATCTTGTCCAACGAAGTTTGACTTGCGCGGAACCAAAAATCCCGCTCTTCATCGGAAGTCATTGAAGTGACAAGCACACGCGAGCCATCCGCAAGTGAAAGATCGCTTGGCAGCTCGACCTTTCCTTGTTGTACCACTCCCCAAACTGTTGTTATCATGATACCTCCAATGTCATCTTAGCGATCCCGCCCGCTCCCGTGGAAGCCATTTGCCCCAGCCCTTGGCATCGTTGCACTTGTAGTTTTCGACGATGGGTCGGCCGCGACTGAACGTGTATTCGGCGAAGCCGGCGACTTGCCAGCCCTGATAGGGATTCCAGTCGGCACCAGTTTCCATCTTGGCGTGATCAATCTCGAACTTGCGCGTCGGGTCGAAAACGGCAATGTCGGCATCGCTGCCGGCGGCCAGGACGCCTTTTTGAGGATATAGACCCATGATCTTTGCCGGGTTCGTGCAACACTTGGCGACGAACTGTTGCGGCGTGATTTTTTTGGTAAGTACGCCATGTGTGTAAACCAGCGGTACAAGTGTTTCCAGCCCCGGCATACCCATCGGGATCTTCGTCCAGTCGCCTTCCCAGCGCGCCTTCTGGGCTTTCGTGAAAGTACACGTGTCGGTGGAAATCACGCACACTTCGCCATCCGCGACGGCCTTCCACAGGCGTTCGATGTCCTTGGGTTTCTTTACCTGTGGGCAACATGCGTAGAGGTGGCCATCGGGTTTGGCGAAGACGGAATCGTCGAGCAGGAGGTATTGCACGCAAGTTTCGGCGTACACGTCCACTCCCCGCGCACGGGCGGCCTTGATGATGTCGGCACCTTCCCCGGTGGACATGTGGACGATGTAAAGCCGGCCGCCGGTGGCCTCGGCCCACATGGTCGCACGCTGAATCGCCTCGGCTTCGATGAAATTGGGCCGAGTCATGGCATGCAGCCGAGCTCCATATTGCTTCATCAATTCGGGCGTGTGGTGCCGGGCAATTAACTCATCCAATACGCGGCTTGATTCCGCATGCACGAGCAACATGGCACCGAGTTGTTTGCCACGTTCGAGGGTGTTGTAGATGGCACGATCGTCGGATTGCCAACCTTCGCTGGCATAGATCATGAACTCTTTGAAGGTTGGGCAGCCACGCTTGACCATCGCCGCCATTTCCGGACCGTGGCGGTCCCAATTGGTAATTGCCATGTGGAATGCGTAGTCGATGCAAGCCTTCGGTTTGGCCCGCTCCAGCCACGCGTGGTAGGCATCATCCAGCGACTGTTCGCCAAATGGAATCGCAAAATCGATGACGGTGGTGACTCCGCCCCGGGCGGCGGCACGGGTGCCGGTGTTCCAGTCATCGCTGGAGACCGTGCCGCAGAAAGGCAGTTCCAGATGGACGTGGACATCCAGCGCGCCGGGAATAATCCACTTGCCAGTGGCGTCGATCACGCGTGCCCCGTCAGGGTTCTTCCCGAGGCCCTTATTGACGGCGGCGATCTTCTCGCCTGTGACGGCGACATCAGTTTGTTCCTGCCCATCGGCGGTCACAACGGTGCCGTTGGCAATGATGAGATCGTAGGCCACGACGAAGCCCTCCGCGAGCGATTGACGCGATAGGCGGTCAATCTACCTGCCGAGTCGTGGACCCGCAAGACGCTTGGCTCACGCCTTGGCGAATTCGTTAAATTCCATGTAGTGAAGGTGCTTGTACAATTCGCTGCGGGCCAGCAAGTCGCGGTGTTCTCCAGCGGCTTCGACTTGGCCTTTGTGAATCAAATAAACCAGATCGCATGAACGGATCGTCGAGATGCGGTGTGCCAGGAAGATCACTGTCTTGCCGGGCAGGATGCGGGCCAGTGAATCGTCGATGATGGCCTTGTTGGATTCGTCGAACGGGTGAGCAGGCTCTTCGATCACATAGAGGGACGGGTCTTTCAGCACGGCTCGTGCCAGTGCAATTCTGTAGCGCTCGCTACGGCCGAGCTTGACGCCGAACTCGCCGATAGGCGTTTCATAACCGTGAGGCAGTTTTTGTACAAATTGATGTACATGGGCCAGCTTGGCGCACTCGATGATGTGCGGCACCGTCACGGACGGCTCGCCGCACCCGATGTTGTGGGCGACCGTGTCGTTGAACACCAGGTCGTCCCACATCACCAAACCGATTTGGGCACGCAGCGATTCGAGAGTCAGGGCACGAACCGATTTGTCATTGATGCGAACGTCACCAGTGGTGGGGTCCAGGAAACGCAGCAGCATATATATCAATGCATGTTTTTCGGCATCGTCCTGCCCGACGATGGCAACTCGCTGGCCGGGCTTGATCTTCATGTTGACATCGTTGAGCAACAGCCGACCGGTACCAATTTCACGCAGGCATACATTGATGTACTCAATGCCCTTGCCGATGCCGGTGAGGAACTCCGCGCCCATCGCCTGGCCGACATCGCTCGGCCGGTCGAGAAACTGGAACAACGGCCCGGCGGCTGAGCGGGCTTTCTTGATCGTGCGCCGGTCGCTCAATAGAGCCGTGACCGTCGGAAAAATCATGCCGAGGACGGCGGCCAGCACAATGAGCCGAGCCGCGCCGACGCTGCCGTGCAATGCGGCGTAACCCGCCACAAACAGGGCCAGCGCCGCCGACACCGTTGCGAAGAACACAAGCAGCGGTTTGAACAGTGATTCGTTGCGGAACCTCCGGAATGACGCCGCCGAATATTCCGTGAGTTGACGCTCCACCCGCGCCAGGTTGAACATCTCCATCAAGTTGGATTTCACAAGCCGCATTGATGCGAGGCTTTCACGAAGAAGCCCAAGTTGGCCAGTGGCTTTGCGTGCTGCCGCCTTCGAGCGATCACGAAATCGGGCAGCCAGATAGCCGCCAAGCAGGATCACCACGGCACCGAAGAGCAAAGAGGCGACTGCCAACCACGGGTCGAGAAGCAAAGCGAACGCGATCAACAATACCAAGAGTATGGGCAAATAAAACAGCGTGGTGAGTTGGGCGTACAAGCCATCGTGAACATCTTCGACGTTGCGGGCGAAAATCTCGACGGTTTCATCGGCCGCGTTCGCTCGCAAGGCCATCGTGCTTTGACGATATGATTGTTGATAGACCGAACGTCGCATTCGAGTTGTCGCATCCAATGTCGCCGTAGCTGCCGCATAGTTCATGAGATTCAGCAAGGCTGATCGAACGACAGCCATCAACACGGCAATGATCATCAAGCCAATTAGATAGGCAACATTGCGGCCAGTGCCGCCAGTTTTCCACGTCCACGAATTCCATGAAGCGATCCGGCAAGACACGCTCTGGGCGACGCCTGGCTGACGAATCGCCACGCTCAGCAAACCCATTGGAGGGGGTTCAGACCGCTCGATGCCAGCGACGGCTTGCCTGTAGGTTGCGCTAGCCGGCTCACTGACACGAGTTTTTAGTAGATCTGCGACTTGTGCATGCCAGAGCCAATCGCGGGTTGCTGCCGACATGTTGCGAACGTCGTTTTCATTAATCGCCGACTCAGGTGCCTGAATTGACCGCAACAGTTCGGCACGCTGTTCCGGCGACATTGCAGTGGCCTGAAGATCGTACTCGGCGCGGGCGGCCGGCCGCAACTCGCCAAACTCGGCGACGCGGCCACGACTAATTAACAAATCAACGAACAGAGCCAGCACAATGAAGAGGCCAAGTGTCGCAATAGCCGCGCTGATGGCTGCACCGCGGGCCGCCCATTTCCAGCCAGCGGAGAAATCAAGAAATGTGGCAGCTCGTCCGAACGCACTTCGCGATTCCACGGCGACCTCCGAACCGGCTGCACGGGCGGCAGCGCACCGGTGTCAATAAACGAAGAGAATATCGCTGATATTGTAACAGGGATGGGCGGAAACACAGTGGGAACCCGCCCACCGCGACGGCTAACCCAGCCCATCCGGTCGGCAAATTAAGCCAAATCCCGATCTTCGATCAGGAAGAGCCCAATGAGCAGGGCCACGGCGGCGTACAGCAACGCGTAGATAAACACGCTGCCCACATAGGCGGCAAACTCGCCCGGCGGCAGATACGACTCGCGCATGACGATGTGATCGTTGTTGAAGAAGTTGAGTGAGGGCATGAACTTGTCCAACGACTGTGCGATAAAGTTGACGAGGTTTGTGGCCCCGCCTCTCTTCGCCGCCAAGCGTTCGGATACCTCGGCTAACACTGGGGCCAAGTTGCCAATGGCGAAGAAAATGAAACACATGATGACCGACACGATCATCGACGCTCGCGTTGCCAGTGCCACAGCGACGGCCAGCATGACCATAACCTGACCGAAGCCGAGTGCGATGCCGCCGGCATTGGCCAGTGTTTCGCCAGCCCACAGCCCGACGCCACGCAGCAAGGCCGTCGGCTCGGCGACGGACCACCCCGAATTCGTCAGTGTGGTCATGAAGGCAGTGAATTTCGGTACGACCATTTTTTGCACGTCGAGCGCCAGCGGATCCCAGGAATCCTCGAGCCGGTCGAAGTGCGGCTTAAAGTAAAGGACCCAGTTCTGCACCCAACTGAGTACCAACGTCATTGCCAGCGCGGCGAGCAGGATTCCGAAGTACTTCCCGAGCAAAAACTGCCGCCGCGTGACGGGTTTGCTCATCAGCGTGACAGCGGTGCGCCCTTCAATGTCCTCGCTGACCGACATGCTTGCGGCCAACACGCCGAACAGTACCGCCGCCAGCTTAATCATGTCGAAGCTGAGGTGCTTCATCATGCGAAAGTCTTCGCCAAGGGTGAAGTAAGGAATC
>JANLTA010000538.1:0-3286 GCA_031362705.1 Gemmataceae bacterium
TCGGCTCGCGCGGCGTCAATCGCTTCAAGACCATCGGTGCCAAACCAAACACGGCCGCTTTGCGGGTCAATCCCGACAGCTTGACCGTGCAAGGCCGATACGTCGTGCTTTCGCTGATAATCCGCCCAGGCGGCTTTGGCCTTTTGCGTGTCTTCATCCGTCCAATTGCTGGTCGCCATCATGATTCGCATCTCCAACGTGCCACCGCCATTCTAGCAAACGAACGAGAGCGAAATCTGATCCACGGTTTGACGCCGTCTCCGGATCCACAGTGGCAGTCAACGAAGATGGCGCTGATGTTGCCAGCGACTTCATCCGGTTGCGATTTGGCGGGTCAATTTAGAAATGGGTGGAGGCCGGCGCGGAGCGAGGAAGACAGCGGGTTTGCCTGTTGCAAATCGGTTCGCCTCGCTGCGCGTCGGCCTCCTTAGCGAATGTTGACTACGCGTCCTTTTCCATCGGCTTCTTCAGCGGTTGCAGGAAGAATGGGCCGCCGGATTTTTTGTCGTTGGTGACCTTGTCCAAATACGCCTCGGCATCCTTGCGCTTCGGGTAGGGAAACTCTTCCAGCGGCTGATGCGAGTTGCTGTACACCACCCACACCACCTTCATGCGCACGACCTTTGCGGAGCGTGAGCGTGGCTTCGTAGGCTTCTTAGCAGCAGGCTTCTTTTTGGCGGCGGCGGCGACCTTCTTCTTTTTCTTGGGCTTATCCTCGTCGTCTTCGTCGTCACCGCCCTCTTCGGCGTCGGCGTCGGCTTCGCCGCCCTCTTCGTCCCCTGAGGCCTCCTCGTCGCCGTCCTCGTCTTCCTCATCTTCCTCTTCCTCCTCGTCCTTCTCCTCGACGTCGTCATCCTTCTTCTTCTTTTTGCGCTCGGCTGCGTCGCCCTGCTCGCGCAAAGTTTTCCGGTCCAGGGTGCGTCGCGCCCGTGCCATCAGGGGTTCTCCTCAGTCAATTTGGCAGTCGATCCCGAACTGGTTGTTTAGAAGGCAATGGCCATTTGGCAAGAGTTTTGCTACGGTAGTGTCTCCGTTTGGTTTTCTTTGCGCTGCCTTCGTGCCCTTTGTGTCTTTGTGGTTGGTCTTAAAAACTCACCACAGAGACGCAAAGGGCACGAAGGAAAGCACAAAGAAGACGAATTCATGTCATTCGCGTCAGTTTTTCGCGCCCTGGCAAACTGAGACACTACCTTTGCTACAGCCAGCGTTTCCAGCGAAACCAAGCCAATGGGGCTAAACCCACGAGGCCCATGAGGCCCAGTGCCCAATAATAGCCGAAGTGCCACTTGGTCTCGGGCAGGTTTTGGAAATTCATGCCATAGACGCCGGCCACGACCGTCATCGGTAACACCACGGTCGAAACCATCGTCAGCGCCTTCATGATTTCGTTGAGTCGATTCGACACTACGGCCTGTTGCATCTGCAGTAGATCCACGACCATATCGCGGCTGCCTTCCGTCAATTCCGTGAATCGAACGAGATGATCGTAAACATTGCGATAGTAAACCGTCTCCTGTTCGGAGATGAGGTCGAAGTCGCCACGGCACATCCGCGCCAATACTTCGCGCTCATAGATCAGTGACTTCCGCACGATGGTCAGCCGCCGCTTCAGATGCAACAACCGCGGCAGCGTTTCTTTGGTGGTGAGCGATTGAAAAACCTGCTCTTCCAACTCATCCAGACGTTCGGTCAGTGCGTCCAACAGCGGAGCATACTCATCCACCATCGCATCGAGAATGATGTGAAACAAGTAGTCCGGCCCGCGCCGCCCTTGATCGGCATGGCGCGCCAGGTAATGATGGAGTTCGTCGACGGCCGGCACCGGGCCTTCGCGGAATGTGATCAATCGTGTCGCTGTCATCACAGCCGTCAACTGCGTCGTCAGTGGCGTGATCTCTCCGTCCGCGGGCCAACCGGCTGACAACAGTGGATTGACGACAACGAACAAATAATCATCGAACTCTTCGACCTTCGGAAGATGCGGCTGACCTTCCGGATCGCGGCGTTGTCGTGTGATGTCTTCCAATGTCAGCGGATGCACTGGCAGCAACGTACCGAAGACAAAGGCGATCTCTTCCTCGTTGGCCGCCTGAAGATCGGCCCACCACGGATCGGTGGTTGATTGCAATTCCGCTAAGCGCTCTTTCGCGGCGGCTCCATCGAGCCGTTCACATTTTCGGTCGGCCTCTCGGCAGCGAACCACGGTCAGCACGGCTGTAACCTCTTCATTTGTAACGAGTAATGCAGTTGAATGGGATCGTATCGCTTTCCTAGGCTTAGGGGCGTAAGATGGCGTCGGCGAATAGTTCTGCCCCTTCGCACGTCAAATACTTCAGGGAGTGTACGTCCGGTCATGGCCGCTGTCCCGGCAACGACGCCGTCGGCTGAACCGAGCGATGGGCAACTCCTGGCCCGCTTCGCCGCGGGTGATCGTTCAGTGTTGGACACGCTTTTTGTCCGACACCGGACGCCCGCCTACCGCGTTGCTTTTCGCCTGCTCGGCAATGAGGCCGATGCGCTGGATGCCGTGCAATCCGGCTTCGTCAAAGCGCTTGTGAATCTCGAAGGGTTTCAGGGGCGCAGTTCGTTCAAGACGTGGCTGATGCGCGTGGTGTCCAACGCGGCACTGGATTTGGGGCGCAAACGTGGACGACGCAGCGGTAAATCGCTGGACGTCGAGGACGATGCGGACCCCGATCCCGGGCTAATGACCTGGGACGACCCGGCCCGCGGTCTGGAGAACGCCGACTTGCGGCAGACTCTTGACGCGGCCCTTTCAACGCTGCCGGAGCAACAGCGCGAAACGTTCGTGCTGCACGCCGACGGCGAACTGAGCTACAAGGAAGTGGCCGAGGTGCAGGGCATCTCGATTGGCACGGTGATGAGCCGACTGTTCTACGCAAGGCAGCGCTTGAAAACGATCCTGAACGAGCACGCAACGCCATGAACACAAACCACAACATCCCGCAGCGACCCGAACTCCTCGCCGGCTATGCCGACGGCGAACTTGGCCCCGCTGATCGCGCCATGGTCGAAGGCTGGATCGCCACCGATGCCACCCTTCGTGCCGACCTGGAAACGCAACAGCGGCTCACACACAAGAATGCTGACCTGTGGCAAAAGATTGCCCCGCCCGTGCCGAGTGATGCCGCCTGGGGCCGCGTGTTGGCAGGGATTGAAGCTGGCGTACAGCCGGCTGTGCCAAGTGTGAACTACCGCACGAGCGGTCAGCGCGGTTGGTCGCGCTGGGCACTTGCCGCAGCCGCCATTGCGGCACTGTTTCTGG
>JANLTA010000062.1:0-1683 GCA_031362705.1 Gemmataceae bacterium
CCCAAAACCAACCAAGTGGGTCGGACCCGCTTCGCTCACGGATGTCTTGTTTGGTGAAGATTCTCAACCGGGACGTTTCGCTCGCAGCGCCTGTTTGACTTTTGACGACTTTCATCCGGCATCTGTTCATACAAATAAACCTCAGGATTCAAGCCACTTCTTCAAGCGCCATTCGTTCTGCAAAATCGAACACACATCGAGCGTGCCTCTCACTCGAGGATTGTGGTCAGCAGAAGCCTGCATTCCAGTCATGGTCGGCGGAAACATCTACTGGGATCCCAGTCACGCACTCATGCATGTGCAAAACGACAATCACAAGAACGATATTGCACTTGCCGAAAGTGTTTGGGCAAACCAAATCACAAATTGCTTGATCATTGCACGTTCTTTCGGGGCCAAACGAAAACGTGGCTTTGGCCGCACCCGGTTCAATCGAGACGAGCACACCGAGGTAACAGCATGAAGCGCCTGTGGCTCAAACTGACATCAACATCCGATGTCATCTTCTCGTCGTCGTCTGCCACAGAGGGTGGACATAAAAGCCTACCTGTCGTTCCAGGGTCCGCGCTCCTAGGCTGGTGCGCGCAACATCTCTACTCATCGAATACGGTCAACTCATTTCTTTGCTTTCACAGCGGCAAATTGAGGTTTGGCAATGGATGGAATCTGACGCCCGCCAACCAACCAGCCTTTCCATCGCCGCAGTGCTGGCGCGAACGCAAGCGCGAGCGTGGTGGAATCATCGATGGGCGGATCGACAACGTCCTGAACTATCAGTTCGCTACACGGTTCGTGGAGCAACCGGAGGCCATTAGGAATGCGGCCGTCGCGCCAAACCTCGAAGTCGCGAGCATTCGCAACGCAGCCCGCGGAAAGACAGCAATCCAATTTGGAACCGATCGTTACGCCTCCGAACAATTCTTCCAATATGAGCACTTGTCTGCTGGACAGCGCTTTCTTTCCCTTTTGGAGGCCGACGACGATTTCGATTCAGAATCTTTTGAGACAATAGAGGCGCTGTTCCGCAACCTCCGGAATACGCGAATTCACCTCGGCCGATCACGATCGGCCGAATTTGGAGGAGCATTTCAGGTCGAAGTATTGGACGGCAATATCTCACCTCCCTGGCTGTCCACACCCCAAATTTCCGAGGAGATGATCGACGGAAAAACTTCAACCTGGCTTTCCGTTTGGTGCCTCAGCGATCTCTGTTTGCGAAACCACGCGACCGGTGCCCCGATTTTGGCGCCCAGCGGCGAGGACATGGGTATCGAGCACGCCGAATTTGATCAGGCCCGCAGCTTCATCACGACCCGCCGCTATAGTCCCTTCAATGGTTATTTGCGGCGGCGCGACGTCGATCGCTGTGTCATTGAGGCTGGTAGCGTGCTTGCCTATCGCTGCACAAAAACAGCGGCGGAAGATTTCTTCAGAACATCTGAGTCGACTATCGGATTGTTTCGCGAATGCGGCTTGGGTCGCCTTTGGGTTGGCCCTTCGGTGTTAGCGGTAAGCTCGCCCAAATCCGCAGCTCATGCTCCGCAGGTTTTAGCGGGTTCTGCAAGGCCTTCTCATAGCGCCTCCGCCTGGCCTAAGGCATTTCTAGAAAAGCGGAAAAAGCGAGTTACACTGGAAGAGTCATGGTTGGAACAACGCGTCACCGTCGCCTCGACCCAAGCGAAA
>JANLTA010000547.1:0-1786 GCA_031362705.1 Gemmataceae bacterium
GGACCAAAGGTACAATGAAAAACCTCGACGTATATCCTCACATTCCGCACCCCTGAAAACGAGTTGGCGCTCGGATCTATGTTACCGATATCCCGCTGTTTCACTTGAATGCTTTCAACGTGCTCGGCGGGATGCCTAAGAGCTGTAGCAATTTGAGCTGGATGGCCGTCAGCTCTGCCAGATGACGACTTTGCGTGTGCTTATGTTTCACGATCACGATGCTCAGCGTGTCAAAACATGTCAGGATCGCCGGGCCCGTCGGTGCGGAGCACGGGCGCTTTTCGGGGTACAGGCCAAGCAACGGCTTGCCTTTCAGCTTGCGACGCACCGCGCGTTCCATCAACGACATCACCATCAACGCCCACACCAAGACCGTCAACAGGCCCGCGATCCGCTCGGGCTTCTCCAGAAACATCGGCGCCACCGCGAGCGGACCCTTCAAATTCCCAATCCGCTTTTCGACGTTGATTTGTTCACGATACTTCGCCAAGGTCGCGGCCAACGGCAATTTGCGCGTCGAGGTATTCGTCTTCAACACGAACACTCCTTCGAGCTTCTTCCATTCCGCCAACGCTTTGGCGTTCAGTCCCCACGTCAACCTGTAGCGGCCTTGCTTGCCGCCCAAGGTATATTCGAACAGGCTGCCTTCCGTGTACATGCTCTTGGCTTTTTCCAGACGCTGGATAATCGCCTTCTCATCCTTGAGCGTGTAGCGATTCAGGTTTCGCTCGACCGCTTCGAACTTCTCACGGATCTTAGCCACATGCCGTTCGCGGGTTGTCGTCTCTTGACGCTCCTTCGATTCACTCCACACGAAAAGCACGCGATAGTCGTGTTTCTGCTTCTTGCCGGCCACCGTTCGTGCCAAGCGGTCGGTCAACTCGAAGGCCTGGTATTCATCGCGTTCCTCCGGCGGCCGTTTGTCTTGGCTCTTAGGCCAATACTTCACCGGCTTGAGTTTCTTGATGTGCCGCAAAAACCTTTTCTGCAACCCAACATTGAAGGCGCCGCCGCACAGGAACTTGCCCTTGGCATCCACGACCTCCCACAAATTCTCCTCGGTATCGAGTTTGGTGTCGGCGATGTACAGCAACGCGCTTTTGGGCAGAATCTCCTTCAAGCGACGCACGTTGTCCGGATGCGTGGTCGATTCCGCCGTGTTGCCATCAAACGCCGCATGGGCCACCGGCACCGCGCCATCGCCCGTGACGTTGAGTCCCGCCTGAATCTGCTTGACGTGCTTGCGGCCGCTCTTGGTGCGGCCATAGGTCGGCAGCGGCGCGTGGTTCTCATTCGCCGTATCTTGCGTGGGCGTTGCTTCTGCCGAGACTTGCGTGGTGTCCGCGTTTGCCGCGTTTGGCGTGGGCTCCGTCTTCGCCGCGGGCTGTTCGTAGGCGCCGAAGAATTCGACGCTGGTCATGTCGTAGTGAATCTGCGACACATCCAACTCAAACGCGCGCACCGCCCGCAACACCAAGGGAGCCTGGGCCGCACCACCATGCTCCGCCAGACGTTCCAAGGCTCGGCCAAGAAGATCATCGTTAAGATCGTTCGGCTTGAGGCCATAGTAAGCGGCGACGCCGGAGGATTGCGCCCATTCATCAATGCGATACATGGCCTTTGGATTGAGCAAGCGATTGAGGACCAGAACTTCCACGACCGTGCCGAGCGGGACATTGCCATTCCATGGCACTGTCTTGTCGACAGTCTCGGCCAATTGGAGTCGATCGAGAAAGGCGACAAGAAGTGGGAGAGAACCAATCACTTCAGTATCAAACACTGTCGA
>JANLTA010000600.1:0-3835 GCA_031362705.1 Gemmataceae bacterium
CGCGGAGCGTGGATTCGTCAAAACGGCGGCACCAGGTGCACGATTCGCTGCCAACATCGACGAAGAGCGGGCGGCCCGCAAAACGTGAACGTTACAATAGAAGGCGATGGGGACAAGCTATTTTGATGCACGTTTACAAACCGGCCAATTCTCAGACTGGGCTGACGTTTGATTCGATGAAATGAATCATTGGTTGGTGGGCAGTGACTACCGGCGGGCGTCGGCGACGATTAGTCGCTGAGAACGATGGTGCCCGAGGTGGCGGCGGCGGGGGATTCGTTGAGGCGTTCGAGGTGACGGCGGGCGATGGCGGCGGCTTTGGTGTCGGCGCCCATGGTCAGGACTTTGGCAAGTGATAGCCGGGCGTTGACGGCGTCGTTGGCGTTGATGGCTGCCTCCGATTCGCGAAGATATTCGGCGGCGATTCGTTCCTCAAGACTGGCACATACCCGGACGATCATCGCGATGTCGTATTCCCAATGGTTGACCTTCTTCGGTTTTTCCGAAACAGTCACAACGGGCGCAGGGCAAAGTGCCAGCGCGGTATCGCACTTGCGAAGAAAGTCGGCGACATCGACAAAGCCGGCGGAAGTTCCAAGCACGACACCGTCGGCGGTGCCGAAGACTAACGCCGGGTAAGCGTGAATGTTGAGGGCCTGGACGAATTTGGGGTTGTGATTGCCGTCGAGCTTCACGGGAATGAACTGCTCATTCAGCTTGCGAATAACCCGAGGATCGCGGAGCGTGGATTCGTCAAAACGGCGGCACCAGGTGCACGATTCGCTGCCAACATCGACGAAGAGCGGGCGGCCCGCTGTGGTCGCTTCCTGCCAGGCGCGGTTATAGTCGGTTCGCCATTGGATTGACTGAGCTTGGGCGGGTGCGGCCACGGTGAACAATGCCAGGACGACCAGAACGATTCTGTGGTGTGGAACGTGAAGCAACGGAACGTCCTCCAGAAAAGGCGCGCGGTGACCGAGGCGTCGCAACGTGAGGATTGGCGATCCGTCGTACTATCGGCAGGAAATGGTGGTGGACAAAACGGGCCGGCCACAGCAACGTGCGAGAATTCGATTATCTGCCGCCCTGATCCTACTCCGCGCTATACGCGCTATATTCGGTAGGCGCGCGGTTTGGCGGTTCTCATGTACTGCCGAAAGGGACATTGGTCGGGTTGTGCGAGTTGGTTGCAATCCGCTTTTTCTTGTTCCCCTCCCTCGAAGCACCGGTATGGGCACAACTTTTTGACGGGGCAACCCAGTTTCGATCAAATCGAGACCGTCCGGTTTGGCCCAAAGGGCCAACCTTCCTTAGCCCAGCCCATCGGGCTGGGAAAGGCTTCACGCGGCCCGAAGCGCTGCGCGCAACCGGAGTAAAGCGCGGTCCTTCAGACCGCGAAAACGGTCTTGCACCCGAACCCAGCCCGATGGGCTGGGCTAAGGAAGGTCGGCCCTTTGGGCCGAGCAGGATTGATGCCACGTCGGTCATGGAAATATTTACTCGACCAAAAGATGTTTCCATACCAATGCCCTGGAAGGGATGGGCAGGAGAGGGATTCAAAACTTCGTATGGCCACATGTTACTCGAGGGTAGTGTCTCAGTTTGGTTTTCTTCGTGCTTCCTTTGTGTTCTTTGTGTCTTTGTGGTTGGTCTTAAGAACTCACCACAAAGACACAAAGAACACAAAGGAAAACACAAAGAAGATGAAGTCACTTCGTATCCGCCAATTTCTCGCGCCGTGGCAAATTGAGACATTACCTACTGGGGACTAATTCAGTCCCTCCCCTAACCCCTCCCTTCGAGGGAGGGGAATAAAGCGCTTTTGTAGCGGGCCTCTGAGTGGCCGGAATTTGAAACGGAGAAGGCCGGGGTCACGGACCCCGGCCGATAAACTGGCTACAGAAGAAGCCGGGGTCACAGACCCCGGCTACAGCATATTTCGCTCAGTCTTACTTCTTCCGCTTGTACACGATCGTGAACATCGGATCCTTACCGTCGCCGACGTACATTGCGAAGTTTATAGTGTTGTCGTCCGGCATGACCGTCACCATTTTGTGCTTCTGCGGCTTGCCATCCATGCCCGGCGCGATCCCGATCGTGGTCATGGTTTTCTTGGCGGCGTCGTAGTCGCCTTCGATCATCATCGGGCTTGTGGACATGCTGTCGACCCAAACGCCGACGTATTTCTTCTTGCCGGCGTCATACGAATCGAAGCTCCGGCCGGAGAATTTGGCGCCGCCCATTGTGCTTTCGAACGTGCAGGCGAGCCACAGGCCGCCCAGGTCCATCTTGTAAATGGCCGTTCCTTTGTCTTCGTTGGGGCCCATTTTCATGGTGGTGTCCCAGCTGCCTTCCATTTTCTTGAGCACGGCATGTTCCGGTCCCGGCTTCGGAGGCTCCTGGGCCGGTGCCGCAGAGGCGATCAGCAATGCCGTCATTGCGGCCGCGAGGTACCATCGTGTCGTCGTCATCGAAAATCTCCAGGTGCATTCAGGAAGGCCGACAATCCAAGGCGACTCACCGTGGCATCGGCCTTCCGACATGGTCCGTCGAATACGGGCCTATTTTATGACGAACAGGGCCGGTGGAATCGACAATTGAGCAAGAAATTGTGAATAGTGGACGGGAATCTGTAGCCACTTACCGGGATTAGGCTGCTCGTGAGATGAGTTTTTCTTCCATCGACAGCTGCGATGGGCGTGTCAATTGATAGGCGGAGTACGCGACATCGGTATGGAAGTGATCGTGACTCAGTAGCGCCAACTCCTGAACGCGGCGTTCGACGTTGCCGTCGCCGGGTTTGGCGTCGCGATTGTAAATCGTTTCATCGCGGTCGCCGGGGTGGCAGGTGAGTTCGACGACATCACCGGGCGTGTTGGCCAGCCAGCGGGCGAAGAAGTCCGGGTCGTGGACAAATGCGGGATTGGTGATGCCGGCCAGCGTGTCGTTGCCGGGAAAGCCATCGGCTAGTTGGCGCCGCGCTTCCGATGCGCCGAGCGAGCGAAGGAATGCACGCTTCGCCCGCGCTCCGGGGATTGCCCGCAGCGTGGACAGCGGTTCGCGGACACACCGAAGGTAGGGCCGAATGCCGACTTCACGCAACACCCAGCGCAAGGCCGCACCGACAATCGGAAATATCTGGATATGATGATGTGAGTTGACGACTTCGGGCCAATGGCCAGTCATCTCACGAAACCGTTGCAACTGCGCACGAAACTCGAAGACCACTTCGGATGGCCGACAGCGACCCATCACCAGCCATGTCATCAGTCGGCCCAGGCTTGGGAAGCGACCATCGCGCATCATGAGGCTGCGCACGCGATCCGGTGGTGCCACAGGGCTGTCAATCGTCAGGCATGGGTGCCAACCCAGGTCGGCATCGACTCCGGCGGCATGCCATTTCTTAACGGCATCCGCGGCATAGGGTGAATTGACAAGTAGGACAGTGCCGGTGACTGCACCGAGACGGCACAGGCGCAGGATGCCGGCTGAGGTAGCGGGGCCGATGCCGTAGTCGTCGGCAACAACGATAAGCCGGCGGGCGAACGCCATTACGCGGCCTCCCGTTGTGGCGAGGCCGCCTCTTGCGGCGCCATGCACGGCCAATCGCGGCGAATCCGCCACAACTCGTTGATCATGCGCAGCGTCGAACGAAAACTTGTGGTCGAGCCATCGGCATCACAACGTACATGCACCGGCACTTCGGTCACCGTGACTCCATGACGCACACACGCCGTCAGCAATTCGCAGTCGAATCCGAAACCATCGCAATGAAGTTTCGGCGCGATCGTGTTGACAATCCGCGCACTAAAGCCTTTCAGTCCCGCCTGCGTGT
>JANLTA010000622.1:0-1735 GCA_031362705.1 Gemmataceae bacterium
ACTTCTGCTTGATCTTGCCGGCGAACTTGGCTTCGAGCGCGGCAATGATGTCGGGTCCGGTCATGCTTTGCTCGGCTTGGCGAGTTCCTTGGTCTTGATGACGAAAGCGTTGGCTTTCTCAAAAGTCTGCAACTCTTCGGGCAGATCGACGAACCCGGTGCGAACCGGAATCGGCATGTCCACCGGCTGACCCTTGGTCAGGTCCTTCATGCCGTGAACCTTATCCTGAATGCGCATCAGGCCTTCGAGCAGCGCTTCTGGTCGCGGCGGGCAACCCGGGACATACACATCGACCGGAACAACCAGGTCCACGCCTTTGACGACGTTATAACCATATTTGTAATACGGCCCGCCACCACAAGTGCAGGCGCCCATCGCAATCACGAACTTCGGGTCGGGCATTTGGTTGTATAGCCGGCGCACGCGCGAGGCCATCTTATAATTGACGGTGCCGGCGACGATCATCAAGTCCGCTTGCCGGGGTGTGGCACGAAATGCGCCGGCACCGAAGCGATCGATGTCGTAGCGCGGCGCACCGGTGGCCATCATTTCGATTGCACAGCACGCCAAGCCGAAAGTCATGGGCCACATGCTGGATTCGCGCGCCCAGTTGATGGCTTGCTCCAGCGATGCGGTAACCACGCTCTCTTCAAATCGGCCTTCAAAGAAGCCCATATCAAGCCTCGTCTTTGTCTTTGTTTTGTGCGGCCAAGCTGCGGACCCAGTTCAAGTCGCCGCGTTTCCACAGGTATGCGAAGCCGACGAGCAACACGCCGAAGAAGAACAGGATGTCGCCAAATGCGATCCACGTCAGTGTTCGTGCCGCTTCGTTACCGGCATCAGCGGCATGAATACCCTGGCCGAACACCACGGCCCACGGGAAGAAGAACGCCATTTCCACGTCGAAGATGACGAATAGCAAAGCAACAACGTAGAAGCGCAAATCGAACTGGACCCAGGCGCTGCCGATGGTCGGTTCGCCGCACTCGTAGATTTGGCCCTTCTCGACATCCATCTTGGCCGGGCGCAGTAGCTTGCCGATGGTCAGGTTCAACAGGATGAACCCGATGCCGACAGCGGTGAACAACAAAAGATAACCGACGGTTGTCGTCATTAATTCAACTCGCGGTAACGGGAACAGTTTCAGCGGGTTTCGGCGGGTCCGGCTTCTTTTCCCACACAGGCAGCGTCTGCATCTTGGAGGCGGCGACAGCGGTGGGATTCAATGACGCCTGACCCCATGCAGTGTCCAGCGGCAGCTTGGCGAAGTCAACAATGCAGCCATCGCGGCTGAAGCAACTCTGATCAAACGTCGAGCCCATGAAGATGCAATCCACCGGGCACGGGTCCACGCATAGTGCGCAAAACATGCACTTCGTGTAGTCGATGGCGAAGCCGGTAACTTTGAAGCCCTTCAGCGGCGGTGTCGCTTTTTCTTTCTCGATATAGATGCAGTCCACCGGGCACGCCTTGGCACACTTGTCGCAGCCGATGCAAGTGGTCAGATCAAAACGATGGAAGCCACGGTAGCGCGGCTTAACCGGTACGCCACGCTCGGGGTATTCAAACCGCTGGGTAAACGTTTTTCGCTTGTACGTCTGGAAAAAGTACCAAAGCGTGATGTACATCCCCTGACCGACCGTCATGACGGCGCGAGAGATGTTACGCAACCAAGCACCCATGGAGCAGCCTCTTCGTGAAACCAGCTTTCGCCGTCAGTATAGGAGCGTGTGGA
>JANLTA010000668.1:0-1946 GCA_031362705.1 Gemmataceae bacterium
GAAGAAATCGAGACCGCCGCCAAATTGGGCCGCCGCATATTCGCGAAGATGATGACTGATCGGCGACGCGAGAGCGTTCAAGGGATCGTATTTCACAAGATCGACCGCAGCGCTCGGCACCTCAGAGATTGGGCAGCCATAGGCGATTTGATCGACGAGAATGTCGACGTTCATTTCGCTCACGAGAGCCTCGACCTTCGCACCAGAGGCGGTCGGCTTGCCGCCGATATACAAGCCGTTGTTTCAGCGGACTATATTCGGAATCTTCGCGATGAAACGCGGAAGGGCTTTTACGGCCGCCTCAACCAGGGTCTGTATCCCTTACAAGCCCCACTCGGTTACTTGGATCGCGGCGGAGGTAAGGCTAAGGAAATCGACCCCGTACGCGGCCCCCTCGTTCGTCAAGCCTTCGAACTCTATGCGGCGGGCACGTACGGTCTTGATACCCTCAGAGATGAACTTCATCTGCGGGGACTCAGAAATCGCCGCGACACACGGTTGGCAAAAAATAGCCTTGCAACGATTCTTCACAACTCGTTCTACGCGGGCATCATCCGTCTCAGACGCTCGGGCGAACATTTCGATGGAATGCATCAGCCCCTGATATCCAAGGCTCTTTTCGATGAGGTGCAGCGGCGATTCTCCGCCAAGTCATGCCAGCGTTTGCGCATGCATGATTTTCTGTTCCGGCGCCTGCTTCGCTGCGCCGAATGCAGCGCAACGCTGATTGGCGAACGCCAAAAAGGCAATGTCTACTACCGCTGTCACACCCCACAATGCAGAGGCGCATCGATACGGGAGGAAACTTTCGATCAGGCTATCCGGCTCACTCTTTCCGACATCAGATTCCATGACAGGGACTTCGGGGAGTTGAGGGACATTGCAGCAATGCATCGTATCGACACCACCGACACAACGGAACAACAGCTTCAAAAGCTGACCTTCTCAAATAAGGCGCACGAAGACCGACTCGTTCGATTGACCGATGCCTTCCTTGATGGAAGCTTGGACAAGGACACGTTTCAGGCCCGCAAACTCGCGCTGCTCAGCGAGAAGGCTGAGATCAGGGATCAAATCGACAGCTTGCGCGACGGCGCGAATTCACACGATCAGGCGTTTGGATTCCTCGAACTCGCGCAAAGCGCTCTGTTGAGCTACGAGACCGCAATCGCACATGAAAAGCGTGCGTTGCTCAAAACCGTCAGCTCGAACTTGCTGCTCGATCGAAAAACACCAGTGATTGCGCTGCGCACGCCGTTTGAAGAGATCGCCGATCACGTCAAAACGCTCAAGTGTGGCCCCGATCGGAGCTCTAATCGAACTTCCTTACGGAAACTCTGGATATTTTTGATCACGGGGTTGCAGAACGGACAATTGGCACCTGTGTCAGTCACTCGCAACGATCGACCCATCGATTCCGTACAAAGTCCCTGAAGTCCCCAAGTCTTTGAACGGACTCCATCAGACTAATGTCGCTACTGTGTCCAACTATGTTAATCTACGAGCACCTTATGAAACGGTCTGGGCAATCCGAATGCAAAAAGCCCCAATCACACAGCCAATGACACCTATCGCTCAAGCTATTCTCGGTTGGTCCAAACGACAGCCACTTTGGCGCCAAGATGCGCTCAGGCGGATATTTGCTGGTGGACTAATCCAAGACGATGAGAACGACACACTCGCGCTGTTAAAATCCGAAAATGGAATTGGGGGCGAAACAGCCGCACTGCCCCTTGCCGAAACTGACTTACCAGAGACTGGCCAAGCTTCTACTCGTCTCCAGCTCCTATCCATCCATGACGCAAAGCACGTCAACCAGCTGGCCCCCCAAGAAACTTTAGAATTTCAGCCAGTTGGGATCACCGTAGTTTACGGCGCGAATGGGAGTGGGAAGTCCGGATACGTTAGGATTTTGAAAGACGCCTGCCGCGCGAAATCTGTGGAAC
>JANLTA010000702.1:0-6041 GCA_031362705.1 Gemmataceae bacterium
TGTGGTGTTGCTTGTATTCGTCGCCGGCCCACGTGGTGAACAGGACGGTGTCGCCGACCTTCACTTGCAGGGCACGGCGGGAGCCGTCTTTGAGCATCTTGCCCGGGCCGACCGCGAGGACGTTACCCTTCTGCGGTTTCTGCTTGGCGTTGTCCGGCAACAAAATGCCGCCGGTGGTCTTCTCCGTGGCTTCCAGCCGACGGACTATCAGGCGATCACCGAGTGGTCGTAGCTTCATGACAACTGCCCAAAGATTGACGAAGTCTCTTCGGGCGTAGCAGAGAGCAAACGCCGTGCCCCTGAAAATCGCATTGCCATAAGTACATTGCCAACAGACATTTGCGACAAATCGCACTGTTCCGGGCGCATGCCTTACTTCTGCCAAATCAGGTGCAATCTAGTCGGCGATGACGAATTGGCAGAGCATTTCACGGTTTGGATTCGCGCGGAATACGCTAAAGCCCATAGAGGACACGATGGCCGATCCGCATCCGGACGAACGCTTCCGGCAATACCTGATGTTCCTGGCCGAACTTCAAACCGGGCCGGAGTTGCGCGCGAAACTTGATATCGAAGGTGTGGTGCAACAAACCCTGATCGAAGCCTGGCAAGTAGGTGCGACCAATGGAGAGCGCATGCCATTCCTCCGCAAGGTTCTCGCGCATAACCTCGGGGACGAATTGCGCAAATTGCGGACTGAAAAACGGGATATCGGTCGCGAACGATCGCTGGAGGCAGAGTTGGACCAGTCGTCGGCACGATTGGGGGTGTTCCTCGCAGCGGACCAATCTTCTCCAAGCCAGCGCGTTGGCCGCGAGGAACAGGCGCTGCAATTGGTAACAGCATTAAGTGAGTTGCCCGACGATCAGCGCCAAGCATTGATTTGGCAACATTGGCATGGTTGGTCGCTCGCGGTCATCGGCGAACAAATGGGCCGGACGCAAGCCAGCGTGGCCGGGTTGATTCGTCGCGGGCTCCAGCAGCTGCGCGAAATCATGGCGGAGAAACGAATATGAACACTACCTCGAATCTCCGTGAGCAGGCAATCGACGATGCGGTCGCTGAGTATTTGGAGGCGGAGCGACTTGGCCGACCGATCGGCACGTTGGCCTGGTTGGCCAAACATTCCGACGTGCGCGATGACTTGGAGCGGTTCCTCGGCGACCGTTCGTTGTTTGCCCGTGCGGCCGGACCGGTCGAGCCGCCGACGATGGGATTGGAAGAATCTATCACTGGATCAGCTCTTCCCAATGTGCGTTATTTCGGCGACTACGAGCTGATCGAAGAAATCGCCCGTGGCGGCATGGGCGTCGTGTACAAGGCTCGGCAGGTCAGCCTGAATCGTGTGGTCGCTTTGAAAATGATTCTTCGTGGCAGCCTGGCGGCCAAGGAAGATGTTCAGCGATTTCGCACGGAGGCCGAGGCGGCCGCCAATCTGGACCATCCGAACATCGTGCCGATCTACGAAGTCGGCGAGCATGAAGGACATCAGTATTTCACGATGAAGTACATCGATGGGTGCAGCCTCGGCGAGCGCTTACGCGGTGATGGCCCGCGCGATGTGCGCAAACTGGTCGGTGACGTGTTGGTTCCAGTCGCGCGGGCCGTGCAATTCGCCCATCAGCGCGGCATTCTGCATCGTGACCTTAAGCCCGGCAACCTTCTCATCGATGCGGACGGCACGCCGTATGTTGCTGACTTTGGCTTAGCCCGACGACTGGATTCCGACAGCAGCATGACGCGGACCGGCCAAGTCGTCGGCTCGCCGAGCTATATGAGTCCGGAGCAAGCGCGCGGCGAGAAGGTGCTGACGACCTCGGCGGATGTTTATTCGCTGGGAGCCATGCTCTATGAATTGCTCACGGGAAAACCGCCGTTCCGCGGGGCAAGCGTGGCCGAGACGCTGAAGCAAGTGTTGGACAACGATCCGTCGCATCCGCGTTCGATCAACGCGGTGGCTGACCGCGACCTGTCGATCATCACGATGAAATGTTTGGAGAAGGAACCGTCGCGACGCTATGACTCGGCGGCGATGTTGGCCGACGAGTTGGGGCGCTGGCTGGCCGGCGAACCAATTCGGGCGCGGCCAGTCAATCGGTTCGAGCGCGGTTGGCGGTGGACCAAACGCAATCCGTTGCCCGCCGGGCTGGCGACGGCTTTCGTACTCTCGCTTGTCGGCGGCACTGTCGGTATGGCGGCGCTTTATTCTCAAGCCGTGGCTCGACGCGACGACGCCAACAACGAACGAAGCATTGCGTTCGCACGTGAGCTATCGGCGCGGCGGTCGTGGTATGCGGCGGATATCTCGCTGGCTGCGCGGGCGTGGGACGTCGGCAGCACGCCACGCGTCCGGCAATTGCTGGAGCAACATCGGCCCGACTCCGGGCAACGGGATCTGCGCGGTTTTGAGTGGCATTATCTTTGGCGTGTCATGCACGCGGCAAAGGAAACCAAACAATTGGGCACAGGAGAGGAAGCCAACTGGCGACTCCTCGCCAACGGCCGGTACGCCGTCCGCGCTATCGACAAGTCAGGTCGAATCGAGTTATGGAATGTGGAAACGGCACAACGGCGTGAACTGCCAGGACAATTTGTACTCGGTGATTGGCCGAACAAAGAGGCTGCTAATCGCTGGACGTTGGTCACCGGCGAGATCACCCTTGCTCAGCAGGCGGCCCAGGCGACACCAGGCGTACTCCTGACACGCGAAGGCGAACTGTGCCTTCGGACCATCGATCTCGAAACTGGAAAGGAAGTCGTACCCGTTCGTAAAGTCGCCTTTACATCGCAAATGGCATTGCCGGCCGGGGGATCACCGTCCGGGACCACATTCGCTACCTCGGCCGACGGGCAATGGCTCGTCGAAACGTCCGTAAAAACCAACGTGCCCGGATTCTCCAACATGCCCGACCAACAATCGGTCGGACTTTGGGATATCGCCAAGATGATGTCGGCCCCCATGTTTCAGATCAGAACCCGATTTGTCGACCTTGCCAGGGGACTGACAAAAGAGTTCAAAGCGCCCGGCATGTGTATCTCCGTCAGTGACGCCACTGCAACTTTTTCACGAATGGCAATCAGCCCTGATGGTGCATCGGTCGCCATGATCGCCCTTGACGTGCCCAAAACGGGAGCCGAGTCCATATTGCGGCAATACTCGGGCGACTATACCGCTGGGGTGAAAACCGCGATTTTTCGTTTCAACGCGACGAAAGGATTCACATCGACCTGGCCCGTGCGCAAGGGCATTGCCGGTGCCTATGCACTGACATTTTCACCCGAAGGCCGCGAGTTGATGATCGCGGAGAATGACCACGCACTTCAAGTACTGGATGCACAGTCGGGTCAACCAACCGGTGAGTTACGCGGCCATACTGGCGCCATTCGCTGCTGTGCTTTCAGTCCCGATGGGGCGTTCCTGGCCACGGCGGGGGAGGACATGACCATTCGGGTTTGGGAGCGCAAAACGTTTCGCACCGTGGGTGTGTTCTCAGGCCACTTGGAAATCATCAGCGGGCTGGCATTCACTCCCGACGGCAGTATGTTGGTCTCGGTCGACCGCCGGGGCACGGTCAAACATTGGCTGCGCTCAAGTCCGCCTGGGCCGCATCGACATGCCATGCCGCAAAGTTCGATCACATCGACACCAGCATTCATGGCATTTTCCGGCGATGGGTCGGAGATCCTCGTTGACCGCCACGATATGCGCTCAGTCATTTCCCGCAAAGAATTCGGCGATAGCGCAGCCAAGCCAATGGTACTGATCGACTCCCTCACGGGCCGAAGCGTCACCACACGAAAACTCCCGCCGGGCAATATGATTGCTTTGGCCAGTCGCGGATCCGAGCAATGCGCGATCCTGACGGACAACTTGGACCCGACCAATCCCGCGCGACTATGGAGCATTGCCACCAACTCCGTGCGGAACGTGCCGCCAATTTTAGGAACCTATTTTTACCGACGCGCCCTTTCGCCCGACGGCCGCTTCATCGCGACGATTTCCTTGCACCAGGGCGAACAAAGCGTGTCGGTACGCCCGATTGATGCAATTCAGGCCCGTGAACTGTTTCGTCGCAAGGAGAATTACTTCTCCTCCTCCTTTTTCGACTTCTCCGCCGACGGCCGCCGGCTTCTCATTCTCAGCAAAGAACTCGGGTACCAAACATGGGACGCCGACACCGGAGACGCCGGCCTATCCGTGCCGTTGAAGGTCGTACCCGTGGGCCTGGCGGGCATGAGCGGCGATGGCCGGGGCATCTACTTCGCCACCGAGGATCGGCAAATTTGCCGCTGCGACGTAGCGACCGGAAAGGTGACGGTGGTCAGTGCGGGTTCGAGTGGCCAGCCAGTGCAGGTGCTGGCCTCCCCGGACGACCAGCGACTTTTCGTATTGTCAGGAGTCGCAGGCTCGCCCTGGTCCATCGTTGTTTGGGACATTCAGAGCGGCCGGGAACTAATCACACTTCCCGTCCTTGCGCCGAACGTGAAGTCGATTGTCCTTAGCCCCGACGGCACGAAATTGGCCGCCGACACGCCGGACGCGGTCATCGTTTGGGACGCCACGACGCGCTAAGCCGCAAACGGCCCTACCGCAATACATGCACCGTCTTCACTGACATGTACCCGTGGATGGTCAACTCCTGGCGATTGACCATTGGGCCGAATAGTTCCACGCGGCGGTTGACGAACGTTTCAAGACTTAGCCCCGGTTGGGCCACCACGTACATTCTCGGATAGCCGCGGGCATCTTCCAGGGCAAACGTCGGTTGATTATCAATAAGGAACGCTACGCGACGGAGAACGCCCGGGCCACTCGTGTAGACAACGCCATTGGCCCACGCACCATTCGGATTGTTCGCGGCTGCCGTGGGGGCACTGTAACTTGGCCGCGATGTTGTCGTCGCGGTGCGGCGTGTTAGCAAATCAGCGCGGGCCGTTGCTTGTGTTGCCAAATTACTGTCGCCGCCCGGTAGCGATTGTTGTGATGCCAGTTGGCGATAATAGACAACCGCTAATGATGAGTTGCCACTTTGCTCCGCTTGCTCGGCAAGTGTCCACAACTGCGGAACCGGTTTGCCATAAGATCGTGTCATCACCGGCGCTGCGGGCCCGGAGGCAAACGCCGTCGTTGATTGCAACGCCTCTTTGGGTATCCACCGCACTTCGTTCGCCGTCGTTTGAATGCGCCACCATGTCGTGCGATCGCCGGTCACATCGCTGCTTGCACGGTCGCCCAGCACAACGACCATGGTGCCACGTTTGACGATGCCGGTCTTGTGTCCGAGTGGCGCGTTTTGATCGGGAACGCCGAGCATCACCGGCACATCGTCGCCGACCACGGTGCAGATCGTCGCTCGACCCGCCGCCGGTGCTTGATCAAGAAACCGTTCCATGACCCAACTCGACGAACCCTGCGGCGGCACGCCTTGTGGTGGGGCAATCGCCAACCAGCCGGATTCTTCACGCAGCACACGGACCCGACTACCGGCCGCCAACCGATTGGTGACCGGATAGATATTGCTTTGGCCGCCACGCACCTCGGCGACCCGCTGCTTAATCACGTCATCATACGGCGGCGTCTGTGCCGAACCGGTCGCGCAGCAGCTCAGACAAACGAGTACAACCAAAATCACGTTGCGCCGCATGGCGATTCCCTGCCGGTAGCGGATGAGGTGGTCTCGAACGCATCGACGCCGGCCGACTCGGGAGTGAACCCAAAGCCCGCCGCCGCGATCTGTTCCACGGCCGACCGCGCCCAACTTGCCGTCTATACCGGCCGCGCCAGCCAACGCAAGCCCGTTCCGCGGCCTTGGCAATATGCGCTGTCGCCCTAAAATTGCCGCTCCGGGAGAGGTGGCAGAGTGGTCGAATGCGCCGGTCTCGAAAACCGGTATGGGTGAAAGCTCATCGAGGGTTCGAATCCCTCCCTCTCCGCTAGACGTACTCGCAGCTAATTGCACTAATTCGCCCGTAGCGGCATAAGTGGCGACCGCGTCTTCGTTTATGCCACCGTCATTCAATTCCGTGCGATTCGCCGCCGC
>JANLTA010000752.1:0-6242 GCA_031362705.1 Gemmataceae bacterium
CGATTGTCAGCCGCGAAGTCAATCCGCTGGAACCTTCGGTGATCACTGTCGGTTCAATCCACGGCGGCACCAAGCACAACATCATCCCCAGTGAAGTGCGGCTGCAAATCACGGTGCGAACCACCAAAGACGAAATACGCAAGCATGTGCTGGAAGCCATCGAGCGCATCGCCAAAGCCGTCGCCGTGGGCGCGCGAGCTCCGGAACCTGAAGTCAAAATCGACCTGGCCGAATTCACCCCGGCGACGATCAACGACGTGCCGCTCACTCAAAAGACCGTGGCTGTGTTTCAGAAAGTACTGGGACCAACCAACGTCGAACCGCGCCCGCCGATCATGGGCGGCGAAGACTTCGGCCGCTATGGCCGGGCCGGCGTACCCATCTTCATCTACTGGCTAGGCACCATCCCCCCCGACCGCATGGCCGCCTCTGAAAAACCCGACGGCCAACCATTACCAACCATGCATTCCGAGTTCTACTACCCCGACCCCGTCCCTAGCATCCGCAACGGCGTAACCACCATGACCCACGCCGTGCTGAACCTCATCGGTAAATGACGAAGCACCGCTGCAGCGCGCTGCGATCGCGATCTCCCGACCCGATCGCCCTCCGTCCAGCGCCGCGATCGTGGTCTCCAGACCCGATCGCATCCTGGCGTTTGCTGGGCCCGCATGCGACACGGCGCCGACACCACGAACCTTCCTACCTGCCGCGCAGGCACGCCCATGTGGCCGGCCCGACCATGCCGTCCACGACCAGCCAATTCGCCTCCTGAAACTTTTTGACCGCGCTCTTGGTCTTCGCCCCATATTGCCCGTCCGGATTCAGCGCCACCTGAGGCCCAAGCTTCTGATTCAACAGCTTCTGCAACTCAACAACGCTAGGCCCCTTGGCCCCAACCGCAAGTAGTTGATCCAGTGCTCAGTGCTGCTAAGGGGGACATTCTGAGTGCTGCTATGGGGGACAGTGCTAAGGGTGAAGGCTAAGAGGGACATTCTGATTTGGGAGTGCTAAGTGAGGCTAAGGGGGACATTCTGATTTGGTGAGGCTAAGGGGGAGGCTAAGGGGGACATTCTGATTTGACAGACACGCAATTCTTCGATCCCGAAGGGATCGCAGCTATTAGCCGGTGGTTGAGCGCAGCGATACCACCGGAATCGGTGTTTTTTTGGGTATTCGACCCCGGAGGGGTCGCAGAATCCTTCGTCGTGGCAAAGTTCTACGACCCCTCCGGGGTCAAAGAATTGGGGTGGCGCTCACCGGTGGTATCGCTTCGCTCAACCACCGGCTAATGGCTGTGACCCCCTCCGGGGTCAAAAACCGCATTCGGATGCTCGAAACTTGTGGGCAATATTCAGCCCTCAAGGGAAGGGAATCTTGGGACTGTCGGCACATCGCGATGCAAAGTTAAAAACCTAGCTGTCGGGCAAATTGTGCTAAACTTACGCGCCAACCCGTCTCCTCGTATCTGCACATAAACGAAATGCCGTCCTTATCAAAAAAGTGGCATATGCTGCAATTTGCTAGTGTCCACGATTAAATGGTAAAGCCATCCGGAGTTGCCATATTCACTCCATTGGGTTTGCCAGCTATTGCGTAAACCTCCGCCCTCGTCATCCCTTTCCCCATATCGAATAACTGCGGCCGAAAATCGTTTGCGTGTATCAACAAATGCAAACTGCCGCCCACCACTAATGGCAACATGACAATCAGGCTCGCAAGTAAGACGAACTTACGTTTGCGGCGCATCATTCGGCCTCAATAGTTGGCTGTTTCATAAAAGACGTACAGGAAACTGCCCAATGCTGCTAAACCAAATCCAACAAGGAAAAACGCCGCGTGCATGTTACATTGCCAGGCAAGCAGAATCATCATGCTGCCTACGAATAGTGGCAGCAACAACAGCGCGCGTCCGATACGTCTACGATCGGACGCCCGTTTTTCTTGATTCTCAAGTTCATTCATGGCCACATTTAGTCTATGCAAAGCCACTCAAGGATGCCGGTTGACCCGAGCCCGGCGGTGGGAAGTGAATTCTCAGTCAAGTCACTGCCCACTGCCCACCGTCCTTTCCCCCTATTTCTTCTTCGGCTTCGCCACGTGCTGGTCGATCAGGATTGGATTGCCGTCGGGATCGTTCAAGCTGAAGCTGGCAGGGCCGGTGCTGGCTTCATCGGCTTTGGTCGTCAGCGTCAACCCTTTGCTGAGCAGCATCTTTTGCAGATCGCGCACGTCTTCGAACTCGGGCAAGGTCGCTTTGGTGCGGTCCCAACCGGGGTTGAACGTCAGCGCGTTCTTGTCGAACATGCCCTGAAACAGGCCGATGGTGCTGGTGTCGTTTTGCATGATCGACCAGTTCTTGCCGTTGCCGCCTTTGACTTCGAACCCGAGCTTCTCGTAAAACTCTTTGGAAGCGGCCAGGTTCTTCACGGTGAGGCTGACGGAGAAATTACCGAGGCGCATTTTCGTGTCTCCTTTGGAGGGTTCGGAAAGGCCGGTGGCCGCGCATGTGATGAGCACGCCGAGGGCCAGGCCAACAATGATCTTCAACATGACAATCTCCCAGGTTCGAGTCCGCAAGGGCGACGGTGAGTAGTGTCTCAGTTTGCCACGGCGTGCGAAATCGACGTGTCAAACATGAGTCGATCTTCTTTGTGTTTTCCTTTGTGCCCTTTGTGTCTTTGTGGTGAGTTCTTAAGACCAACCACAAAGGCACAAAGGAAGCACGAAGAAAACCAAACTGCGACACCACCCGACAGTGAGTCAGGTTTTCAACATCTTATCCGCTGACCCACGGAGGTCTTGCCAAATCTTGCGAATCTCTGCACCAGCTCAGCGAGCCACGACGGCAACCTACATCGAGCGGGTCAACCTCGCCATCGACCACGTCGTCAGTCACCTGGCCGAGCCGCTGCGCCTGAGCGACTTATCGCGCATCGCCCGGCTGTCGCCGTTTCACTTTCACCGCGTGTTCCAGGTCATGGTCGGCGAAACGCCGGCCGACTTCGTGAAGCGCCTGCGGCTGGAAAAAGCGCTCGGCCTGATGGCTCACACACGCCCATTGTCGATGACGGCGATCGCACTGGCATGTGGTTTTGGCTCGTCATCGGATTTCTCGCGTTCGTTCAAGCAGCGCTACGGTGTGCCGCCGCGGCAATTCGACCTCAACCAATGGCGTGCAACTCGTGGTGAGGAACTGGAAGCGACCGTCCGCCGCGTGCAACAGTTGCCGCCGCGAACCAACCCCGACAAGTTCCGCGTGCGCATCCGTGAGCTGCCGAGCCGCACCGTGGCGTACATCCGCGTGGACCGCCCGTATCAGGGCAGCGGTGTGGTCAAAGCCGCTGAGCGATTGATCGCCTGGGCCGAACGGCACAACCTCGCGGACGGCCAGTGGCTGGGTTATCAGTGGGAGAATCCCGAAATTACCGCGTTGGAAGAATGCCGCTACTACATTGCCGTTGAGGTCGATGACTTCAAACCCAAAGGCGAAGTCGGCCGCTACGTCTTTCCAAAAATGACCGTCGCCGAGATCGAACTACACGGCGACGTCGCCCTGGAACTCCGCGCCCTGCAATGGCTCTACGGAGTGTGGCTCCCCCGCAGCCACTGCGTCCCCGACGACCAACCCGCCTTCGAAGCTTTCATCGGGAGACCGTTTGCAAGTGGTGGCGACTATTTTGAATTGAATATTCAATTGCCGGTGCGGAGAGGGTGAGGGGGGTACCATGCTACGCGGTTAACCACCAGAATTCGTAGCCGCATTCGCCAGAATGCGGTTGCTCGCAGAATCCTGGTCTCGCCGCATTCTGGCGAATGCGGCTACCGTTTTCATTGAGTCATCGACAAAACACGACGAACACTGCCAAAACAAGTAGACCAACAAATGCCCACGCAACGAGATAGAGGTATCTGTTGTACGGTTGCTGCGCGCGCTTGCTTCCAGGCGACGCAGCCAACAAAATTGGTGCGAATTCGCTTTCAACAGATAAGTCTTCAATGAAATCAGGCTTGATTGCGGGTACGAGGGCAGCCGCGGCAGCCAGCTCTTGGGCGATCAGCTTTTGTTTTTCTTTGTCAGTCGGCCAGCCGGTAAGGCTTGCATGATTGCGATTCCAATCATTGGGCGTTGCGCCTGCAATTAGTCCCAATGCCTTCGCGACGGCAATGGAAAAATCTCCGCGACCAAGCAACGGCTTATTCAGACCGCTGGCTATGTATTTGCCGATTGACCATAACTCCGCCTCACTTGTATCAAGGTGTCGAGTGGTAGAAAAATCAAAGTTAGGCGGAGGCATAAAGGCATTCTGCTTTAGGGTTCCGTCGATTTTGCGAATGTGACCGCTCGAAAAAGCATAACGCGCTACGGATTCTGAGTCCGCGATCTCCGGGATTGGCCCTTTGGGGATCAAGCCGAGAGTACCTTGTGAACAAGCTCGTTAAGAAAGGAAGGAAACGAGCCGTAAAAGAACTCTTTGCCACAAATGCTGCTCGGCCCCAGCAAAGCCGCAAAGTGAAGCTCTCGCTCTGGGTTGACACTAATGGACAATGTTCGCCGACGGGAATGGTGCCACTCCAATGTAATCTGTCCGTCGGGCTCAGCGCCGACGGATGGGGCTGCCATTCCGGGCGGCAACGATCGGACGACTCGCTGCGCCGCTCCCAGTGCCTCTGGCCCGACTGCAAGCGCGCCGTAACCGTCCCAATTTGGCAGGCTACACTGATCGAAAATATCAGCCAGTGCGCCATTCAAAAAATCGTCGCTGCCGAGCGCATTGGTTGTTCTAAGGCGCCGCATTTGTGCTGCTGTTACCCTGTCAACATACTGTGCTGCAGCGCTTTGCGGAAACTCGTATATCGGGTAGATCATGGTCTTATTTTCTCGACCAAAGCCGAACTGCCTCTTCCGTGATTATCGTAAAAAAAGCTTTGTTCTTCAACCAGTGCATTTTCTCAAGATAACCGTTTTCAAACATCTTGTCGGCCTGGAATGGATTTGTCGTTGATACGTCAATATCGACGATTAGTCCCGGACCATCTTCGTTTGGAGCTGGCGGCGAAGTCGTCTGAGCGATCGTTACATGGAGCGGTTGGTTCGGGATGTCATATTCGACAACGAAAAGAAACCCTGTAGGATTTAGCTCCAGGGAGCCAAGTATCTGCGGTGTCTGCTTCAGAAATCGGCTTGCGTCCGGAATGTCTCTCAGTGTGATTCGATTAATGAACCTCACGCCAAGTCGTTGTATCTCCGCAACATTGGTTCGGTCACGATAGAGTTTCCAAAGCCGTAAGGCCTCCGCCGAGAATGTTTCCCACGACGTATATGGCTGCAATCGGCTAAATGCAAAACCATCTTGGAGGAATTGAATTACGGACAGGCGATCTTCTGACTCGATCTTGAACCCTCGCCATTTGTTCGACTGAGATTGGGTCGCGCCGCTTTCTTCAAGCTTCGCCGCGAAGAGTATGGCACGCAACGCTGTGTAATGGGGGTAATCGCTACCAAAGTCCTTTCTAAGATCCTTTTCCAAATCGCCGGAGATCTGCTCGGCGGAAAATAGCTTTTCTGGCTTTGCGATCCAATGGATCACTGCTTCGGCAATTGGGGCCGCTGCAAGGTGTGGAAATGTTTCACTAACGTCTATCTCGAACGCTGGCATTGCTGTTGTCTCAATGCTCCATTGTAAATGACTGTCTTCTAAGACATTACTAGTTTTTGTTTTTGTTGGAAGGATTTGGTAAGCAATGCCGTTGCTCGTCGCCGTGCCGCTAGGTGCTGGCGTCGCAGCACCTGATGCGAATATGGCTGCCTTTCGGTGAATTGCGACATTCCGGCGAAATCCACAACGGGCATTGACAATGACATTTTAGTAGTGTACATTCATACCATATCGGCGCGACACGCCGATGCACTGCGATGTTCTCGCCAAGCTTGGAACCAGTTTGGCTGGTACATTGATCGCGCGACAGCCTTGCCGTCTGTTCGCGCGATGATTGACTCGACAGCGCCTGTTGATGTTCATGGCTTGCGCGGCATCGGTTCCGGCCATGTGAATCGTGAACGATCAACAACGAGTGCATGATGCACTCACGCTGATGTTGAGTAACGGCTGGAACGGGTTGAAAGGCGATGCGACGGGATGTGTCGATCCGGCGAAAATGTCGCGGAACGATGAACTCACTGGACGCTGCTCTCGCCATGCGACAAATCGGGCCGGTGCTTAGGCGCTGGCTCGGTGTAG
>JANLTA010000765.1:0-2650 GCA_031362705.1 Gemmataceae bacterium
AGGAACGCCTCGGCAAACTGGAGAAAGAACTCGCCGACGCCAAGGAACATGCCGATGGTTTGCGGGCACGCTGGCAGGAAGAGAAACAGCGGGTGTGCGTATCCGCGAAGTGCGAGAGCAAGTCGAGGCACTGAAACGCGAATTGGAATTGGCCGAGCGGGCTGGGCAACTGGAACGCGCTTCGGAACTCAAGTACGGCAAGCTGCCGGAAGCCACTCGACAACTCGCCACACTGGAGACGGCGCAGGACGACAAGCAGAATCAACTTCTCAAGGAGGAAGTAGATGAGGAAGACATTGCCGCCGTCGTGAGTCGATGGACGCATGTGCCCGTGACCAAGCTGCTCGAAGGCGAGACACAGAAGTTACTCCATCTTGGAGATGAACTGCATCAGCGGGTCATCGGTCAGGACGAAGCGGTGGATGCGGTTGCCGAAGCGGTGATCCGTGCGCGGTCCGGATTGAAGGATCCACATCGGCCTATTGGCTCCTTCATCTTTCTTGGCCCCACCGGTGTTGGCAAGACAGAGTTGGCGCGGGCGCTGGCCCAGTTTCTTTTCGACGATGAGCGAGCTTTGGTGCGCATCGATATGTCGGAGTATCAGGAACGTCATGCCGTGGCGCGGTTGATCGGCGCACCACCCGGTTATGTCGGCTACGAGGAAGGCGGGCAACTCACGGAAGCCGTGCGGCGGCGACCTTATTGCGTCGTGCTGTTTGATGAAATCGAGAAGGCACACCCGGATGCGTTCAATACACTCTTGCAATTGCTTGATGATGGCCGGCTGACGGATAGCCAGGGTCGCACCGTCGATTTCAAGAACACGATCATCATCATGACGTCGAACTTGGGCAGTCAGAAGATTCTCGAGTCGGTCGGCGTCTACGGTGCCGGCGATGATTCACTCAAGGACATGGTCCTCGACGAGGTGCGCCGGCACTTTCGGCCCGAGTTTCTCAATCGTGTCGATGAGATCATCGTGTTCCACGCTTTGAGCGAGGCGCAACTCAAGAAAATCGTAGTCATCCAGCTGGATCTACTCCGTAAGCGGTTGGCCGAGCGGCACATTGCACTGGAACTCACCGACCCGGCTATTACGCACCTGGTACGGGCGGGTTACGACCCGGCATATGGAGCCAGACCGCTGAAGCGCGTGCTGCAAAAGGAGTTAGAGACTGAGTTGGCAAAAAAACTGCTCGGTGGAGCAATCCGCGACGGGCAGACGGTCGTAGTTGATTATGACCTGTCCGCCGGTGCCCTGACGTTTATCGTCAAGACGTAAATACGTGTTCACCGTTGTTTCGCCATGCAGCGTAGATATAACGCCTCTGCACACCAATATTCTCAGCGGTCGCGCCAAAGATGGACATCAGCGACACGCAACTCATGCAGGGAATCGCTGCCGGCGAACAGGCGGCATTCCAGTCGTTTATGCACCGCCATTCGAAGATGGTAATGCAGGTGCTTTATCGTTTGCTGCGTGAGCCGGCCGATGTCGAAGATGTGATGCAGGAAACGTTTCTGCAAATCTGGCAAAAGAGCGACCGCTACGACGAAACGAAAGCCAGCCCGGCCGGCTACCTCACGTTGATCGCCCGCTCCCGCGCCCTTGACTTACTCCGCAAACGTAAACCCGATTCACCGCCCGATCATCTTGACCCGTCGTTCGAGTTTGACATTTCCCTTGGTCTTGTGCGAGATGAATCGGTGAAACGGGTGCGGGCCGGTCTCCATCAGTTGCCGCTGGATCAGCGCAAAGTGATTCGGCTCGCCTTCCTTACCGGCATGACGCACGAGCAAATCGCAGGCATGTTGCACGTACCGCTCGGCACAGTCAAAACGCGCATTCGACTCGGCTTGCGACGCCTCAAGTCGTTGATGCCGGACGAATAGCCGACCTTTCTCGATTCAGTTATTATTGAATATTGATTCGGTCATATATCGTGAGGTTGGCATGTCATACGCAATTTCCCCGCAACCCGAGCGCTATCCGCAACGCACGTCGCCGTGGCCGATGGTGTTGTCGCTTTTGCTTCTGTTTGGTGGCCTCGGTTATTTCGCCTTGCAAATGGGATGGTGGCGCTGGCCCAGTGTGGACAACGATCCGAATGCCACGCCGCGCGCCGTCACCGCCCGTGGCGACCTGGCATCGGATGAAAAGAGCACTATCGATTTGTTCAAGACCGTCGCGCCATCGGTGGTTCACATCACGACGCTGCAGAATAGTCGACTCGGCTTCAACATGGAGCAAGTCGCAACTGGCACCGGGTCCGGATTCGTGTGGGACGACGAAGGACATATCGTGACCAATGCTCATGTGATTCAGAATGCCAACTCGGCCAAGGTGACATTGAGCGACGGCACGACATCCTCTGCGACATTGACCGGCCACACCCTTGATTACGACATTGCCGTGCTCAAGATCGATCCGCCGGGAAAGAAAGCGCCCAAGATTACTGTCGGTACGTCGAAGGACCTGCAAGTCGGGCAGAAGACATTCGCCATCGGCAACCCGTTTGGCCTGGATCAATCGTTGACGACGGGTGTCATCAGCGCTCTCGGTCGGCAAATCTCCGCTCCACCGCCGAGCAGCATGGTGATCGACGATGCGATCCAAACTGATGCTGCGATTAACCCGGGCAACTCAGGC
>JANLTA010000767.1:0-3010 GCA_031362705.1 Gemmataceae bacterium
CACATTTCGCACGTACTATCAGCGGGGCCTTTTTTGCTCAATTTGTGCGGGAGTTTGCCATGAACCACTTGCGTCAACGACTTTTCGTCCGTGCCCTCGAAGACCGGACCGCCCCGGCAACTTTCACTGTGTTGAACCTCAACGACAGCGGGGCCGACTCGCTGCGGGATTGCGTGAGTAAGGCGAATGCGACCAGCGGCCTCGATACCGTCACCTTCAATAGCGCGTTGAGCGGCACGATCTCGTTCGCCGGTGAGATTGCGATCTCCGAGCAAGTCAATCTCGTCGGCACGGGCAACGTCACGCTCAGTGGTGCCGGTAGCACGCGGATCTTCAACATCAGCAGCGCTGTCGCGGGCACGCTGGTGCGACTGAGCGATCTCACGCTCGTGAACGGCTCCGTCACCAGTAACGGCGGGGCCATCATTGGCGGCAAACAGTCGCTCGAAGTGACGCGCTGCATTTTCACCGGTCACCAGGCCGCCGGTGCCGGCGGTGCCGTCGCCCTCGCGGGCGGAAACTTCTCGGCGTTCGACTGCCGCTTCACGGGCAATTCGGCCGCCTCCGGCTCGGGCGGCAGCATCCAACTCACCGGCGCGGCCGCCCTGATTCTGGATGGTTGCACGATCTCCGGCAACACCGCGTCACTGGGCGGCGGCGTTTACAGCCGCGACACCGTGATCATCGACGACTGCACCATCTCGGGCAACACCTCCACCAACAGCCTCGGCGGCGGCTTGGCCACCAATACTTCGTCAACGACAGTCACTCAACGCATCCGCAACAGCACCATTTCCGGCAACAGCGCCGCGGGCGACGGCGGCGGCATCGTCGTTTTCCATTTCGCCGCCTCCGGCACATTCACGGTGCAGAACTGTACCATCACCGCCAACACCGCCGGCAGCGGCGCTGGCGGCGGTATTGCCCGCCCCACCAGCACCGTAACCATCGCGATTGAAAGCTCAATCGTCTCGGGCAACACGAATGCCGCCGCCCCCGACATCTCTAGCGCCGGCACGGTCAATGTGAAAACCAGCGCCATCGGCTCGGGCACCGGCTTTACGATGAGCAACCAGGGCGGCAACCTCGCGTTCGGCACCAACCTCAAGCTCGGCTCCCTCGCGAACAATGGCGGGTTGACGCTGACCCATTTGCCCTCATTGGACAGTCCGGTGATCGACGCCGGCTCGAATCCAGCGTCGCTGACTACGGATCAGCGCGGCACGGGCTTCGTGCGCGCCATTGGCGTCGCAGACATTGGCGCTATTGAACGACCGGAGATTATCGTCAGAAACACCGCGGATTCCGGCAGCGGCACACTTCGCCAAGCGATTCTCGATGCCAACGCCGCCGCAGGCGCCAACACGATCGCGTTCGATGCCACGGTTTTCAATGTGCCGCGCACGATCACGCTGACCGGGGAACTCCCGATCAACGATACGCTGGTGATCAACGGACCCGGGCCAAACTTGCTGACGATCATGGGCATCGGAGCGGCGTCGACAAGCAATCGCCATTTCAATTTGACTGGGGCGCCGGCGGCATCCGACATCAAAATCAGCGGCCTGACTTTGACGGGAACTCAATGCGAGACGGCTGGTGCTTCCATTCTGGTCGGTGATGAGTCGCTGACTTTGACGAACTGCGTGATTTCCAACAATTCGTCGTCGTCTTTCGGCGGCGGCGTCCATGTGACGGGCAATGGTTCGTCGCTCACGGTTCGCGATTGTACTTTCTCAAACAACACAAGCACGGGGGGCGGTGGTATCGCGATCATTGTCGGTGCCCCGTTGTTGGTGGAAGGCAGCACCTTTGTCGGCAATGTTTCGACAACCGGAAACAGCGGCGGCGCGATCCGATACACGGTCGCTTTTCCCGCCAACGGGTACGTGATCCGCAATAGCACGTTTACCAACAACTCAACAACGTTTAACGGAGGCGCACTCGGCTTCTCGACATTGATTGGCATCGCCGTCATTCAGAATTGCACGATCGTCGGCAATTCTGTCAGCGGCAAGGGCGGCGGCGGCGGCATCGGTGTGAACAGCGGCACGGGAACGATCCTACTGGAAAGCACGATTCTCGCCAACAATCTGGTCACAGGCACCGGAACTGGTCCGGATTTGTTCTTCACAACCGGAATGGTGACCGCGAACAAGTCATTGATCGGCAGTTCGGTGGGTGCCACCACATTTGTCCCCGACGCCACCACCACGAGTTTGCTTGGCTCCGCTCCAATGCTGGGGCCGCTCGCGAACAATGGTGGGTCGACGCCGACGTATGCCTTGTTGCCCGGCAGCCAGGCGATCAACGCCGGCAGTAACCCGGCCGCCTTGACCAACGACCAGCGCGGCAACGGCTTTGCACGGTCCGTCGGGCAAACGGACATCGGCGCCTTCGAGGTGCAAATCGCGCCGGCCAAAGTAATGAGTGTGCAAATCAACGATGGCTCGGCGCAGCGCTCGCGCGTCACTAGCCTACAGATCACGTTCAGCACGCAGGTGACGTTTGCCGGGCCGGTGGCGACCGCGGTCGCGCTGAGCCGCGACGGCGGCGGCGCGGTCGGCGGCTTCACGACCGTCGCTAATGTCGTCGGCGGCGTGACGGTAGTGACGCTGTCCGGTTTCTCCGCCGCGGAAACGCAATTTGGCTCCCTCGCCGACGGCCGATACACGTTGACTGTCTTGGCCAGTCAGATCAACAACTTCGATGGCAACGGCGATGGCACGCCGGGCGACAACTTTGTGCTGACCGGCGACCCCGCCACGAACAAGCTCTTCCGCCTGTTCGGCGACGCCGACGGCGATGGCACGGTGGCCGCTAATGACTTTATTCAGTTCCGCTTGGCCCTGGGTGGCAGCACGGCGATGTTTGACTTCGATGGCGATGGTGCGGTGGCCGCCAACGACTTCATCCAGTTCCGGTTACGGTTCGGCGGGTCAATTTAGATTTCGGGTGGAGGCTGACGCGAAGCGAGGCGGAGTGGTGTTCGCCTCGCTTCGCGTCGGCC
>JANLTA010000799.1:0-1697 GCA_031362705.1 Gemmataceae bacterium
GCCCCGAAATCAGCCAGCAACCGACGCCAAGATCGCTCGCGCTGCGGATCCCGCTGCCGCGCCGCCATCGCCATACCCTCCGGGCATCAAAACCCCAAGGATAACACGGCCTTCAAGAAGGGAGTTCGCGGAACGGACACACTTCATCGCCGCAATCAGGTTGATTCCGTTTGCTTTCCTTCGGCGTCGGCGTGTACTGCGTTGACCGCGATCCATCACGGGCTGGTTGCTTCATGATGGGAGCATGGTTTCGTCGCGTGGCGAGTCGCTTGCATGCGCCCGGCTAAGACGGGACTGGTGAAAAGGTACTTCGGCGGGGGTAAACCCCGCCGCTCGTTGGGCTTGAGGTAGAGAAGTGTTACTTAGTTGGTGATGCCCTTTGTGATGCCCATGAATACGTCTTCCAGGTCAATCTCTTCTTCACGTAACATTGATAACTTCAAGCCATTCTTTACGACGGCGTCGGCGATGAAGCTGCCTTCGTGGAATTCGGGCTTGAGAGTCACCTTCAGCGTGCCGGTTTCTTCTTTGGGTTCGACCAGTTCTACCTGATCCAGCGACTTGATGAGTTGCTCGCCAGCTTTCTGATGTTCGTCCGCGAGTTTTACCTCGAAGACCACGCGCTGTTGCACTTGCTTGATGGCGGTCGCCACGTCGCCGTCGAAAAGGAGTTTGCCGCGCTCGATGATGCCAATCTTGTTGCAGATGTCGGCCAACTCGGGAAGAATGTGACTAGAGACGAGAATCGTCTTACCCATCTTGCGGAGTTCTTTGAGCAGGCCGCGCATTTCGATGCGGGCACGCGGGTCCAAACCACTCGCGGGTTCGTCCAGCAGCAACACTTGTGGTTCGTGCAACAACACTCGGGCTAAACCGAGCCGCTGCGTCATGCCGCGGCTGAGACTGGTGACCAGCGCATCGCGCTTGTAGCCAAGGTCCACCAACTCCAGCACCTGCTCACACTTCTTCTTGCGCTCCGGACCTTTGATGCGATAGGCGGCGGCGAAGAACTCCAGGTACTCGATCACCTTCATGTCGTCGTACACGCCGAAAAAGTCGGGCATGTAGCCGATCACCCGGCGGATTTCCTTGGCGTTGTTGTAAATCGAGTAGCCGCAGACCGTGGCCTCACCCCAGGTCGGGTTGAGCAGTGTAGCCAATATGCGCATCGTCGTGGTCTTGCCCGCGCCGTTCGGGCCGATGAAACCGTACACGTCGCCTTTTTCCAGCTTGAGCGTCAGCCGGTTCAGCGCGTACAACTCGCCGTATGTTTTCGTGAGGTCACGGGTTTCGATCATGTTTAGTTCCCGGGCGCGTCCGCCGAGCGGACCGGAAGAAGGATGCGAACGCAGGTTTCTTGCTTGAGCGTGCCATCAAGTTTAGGTCGTTTGGCTCCGGGCGCATCCGGAAAAGCACCGAACCACAGGCGAGTCGGGTTGGCGGCATCGGCATTGGTCGCCTCGGCCGCGCCTTCGATCTTGGCCAAGGTGCCGACCAGGATGGCATCATTAAGATTGCCGTTGAGCAGTCGCCATGATTGATCGAGATCACGCAGCGTGGCGTTGCTTGGCCGCTCGGCACCGGTGCGAAGTTCATTGAAGAGGATGGAAGCCGGCAGCCAACCCGCATTAGCCGCTTCCGCGCCGCCGCGAATCGCCACAGCGTTTTCGTCAATCGCGACCTTGGCTTTGCCAAAT
>JANLTA010000823.1:0-5235 GCA_031362705.1 Gemmataceae bacterium
GAACCGGATAGTATTGCCGATGCGCCGGACGTCGGTGGCGTAAACGTGACCACGCCGCCATCGACAGGCTCAACCGGATTGTTCGCGGTGACTGTGACCGCCAATGGACTGGCAAACATCGTAGTGATAAAAGCCGTTTGCCCGGAACCGGTCAGGGTGAACGAAAACCCCTGACTCTCGAACGCCCCAATGTCCGGCGCCCCGAATCGCGGCAAACCGCGCTGATCCATCGTTATTATGGAGTTGCCCGCATCAATCGCCGGGCTGCCCGGCAAAAGTGGGATGGTCTGCGTTGGCCCACCGTAGTTGCCGAGGGGGCCGAGAAGCGCTGGCACGTCGACGATGTTGTCGCTCGATCCCGGCGCGAAGGTCGTGCCTGCCGTGTTACCGATGATGCTTGAGGTAATCTTCGCAGATCCTTTAACGTCGTGGCCAACATTGGCGGTATTTCCTGCGACAATGCTGTTCGTCACTGTTACCGTGCCGTAGGCGAAAATGCCGCCGCCGGAGCGCGCCAGGTTGCCGGTGAAGGTTGAGTTCGTTACCGACAAGACTGCGAAGACATTGTTGAAAATGGCGCCGCCCGCGCCGCCGACGACGGGCGCTGAGTCGCCGCTAAAGGTCGAGTTCGTCACCGTGGACGTACCATTGTTAAAGATGCCGCCGCCGGCCTGCGCCGATGAATTTCCGCTGAAAGTCGAGCTCCACATTGTCAACGCGGCGTTTACTTGGTTGTAAATGCCACCCCCGGTGCCTTCCGCCGAGTTGATAGTCAGCTTTGAATTCCGCATAGTCATCGCACCGGCATTGGAGATGCCGCCGCCCTTGGACAATGCGGTGTTGCCGCTGAGCGTCGAGTCGGTCATGTTCACCGTGTGAAAGTTGGCAAGGCCACCGCCTGAGTCGACTGCCCTGTTGTCAATGAGGGTAGAGTTCGTCACCGTCAATATGCCGAATGCGTTGTAGATTCCGCCGCCGGACACATTCGCCTTATTACCAATGAGATGCGAGTTCGTCACCGCTAACTCGTTATTGTTGTTGTAGACGCCGCCGCCGTGCAAAAATGCGGAGTTGCCGCCAACGGTCGTATTCGTCACTGTCAACGTGCCAAGGCGATTGTAAATTCCGCCACCGCTGTAAGCCGAATTGCCGCTTATCGTCGAGTCCGTCACCGTCAGTGTGCCGTCGGTGAAGATGCCACCGCCCTGTAAGCTTCCAGCTCGACCGCCACTAATGGTGACGCCGCTAATCGACGTTGTCACGCCGCTGTTGATTTGAAACACGCGACTCTTTTGTTTCGCATCGATGGTGATCAGATTTGCCCCCGGACCGGCGATGGTCGTGGCTCCGGATTTGTCGCTCAACGCCGGCAGCTGTGTTCCCCCGAGTGTGATCGTGCCGGTGACATTGAAGGTGATGGTGTCCGCGCCGGCATGCGCGTTGGCGTAGTTGATCGCTTCGCGGAGGCTGGTGCCTGTGCCGAACACCGGATCGCTGGTGCCGTTATCTTCGTCAGATGTCGTAGTGACGACGAGCGACGGACTGAAGACAAACTCAAACGCCCCGATGTCGAATGCAGCCCCCTGCGGCCGGGCAATACCGCGTTGATCGGTGGTAATGCCGGCTAGCGTAGTACCTTTGTCAATCGCCGGGCTGCCCGGCAACAGCGGAATCGTCTGCGTTGGCCCACCGTAGTTGCCGAGCGTGCCGAGGCCGGCGGCCGCGGCGGACATGTTGACGAGGCAATTCAATTGCGTGAAGTTGCCGAAAATGTCCTTACTCGAATGCGCAAGATTCCCTGCGACAATCGAATTGATTAAGGTCGCCGAACTACCTGCCCCAAGGTAGAGACCACCGCCACTTGAGCTCGCAGAGTTGTTATTCAATGTCGAGCTGATGATTGCTATTGTATTCACGTTGTTGTGATAAATGCCGGCACCACGGCTGGCGGAATTGCCACTGAATGTCGAATTCATCACAGTTAGTTTTGCGGCCGAGCCAAAATCATGAATGCCGCTTCCCGAGTTGCCGCTAAACGTGGAATTAGCCACAGTGGCCGTGCCAAAATTGCCGATGCCAGCGCCAAAGAGGCCGAGTTTGACCATATTGCCGATGAATGCCGAGTTTGTCACTGTCGTCGTCGCGTATAGGCCGCAGCAGATGCCGCCGCCGACGTTGTCGGCAGAATTGCCGATGAATACCGAGTTTGTCGCCGTGAAGGGCCCGTTGCAATTGATGCCGCCTCCGGAATTACCGGCCGAGTTGCCTATTAGAGTCGAGTTGGTCACCATCACTGCGCCGCCAGCGTTGATGAATCCGCCAGAATGGGTTGTCGAATTCCCGGCGAGAACCGAGTTGGTAATTGTTACTTTCGAGGTAGGCGCGTGGGCCATAATTGCGCCGCCGCCAAGGCTTTCGGTCGTATATCCATTCGTTATCGTGATACCGTCGATCACAATCGCAGCATTGGTAGCCAGCACTCGGCTTTGATGCTTCGCATCGATCGTAAGTGCCTGGGCACCCGGACCTGCGATTGTCGTGGCCCCCGTGACGTCGCCAAGAAATGGCAATTGCGTGCCATTCAGTGTGATGGTCGCCGGGCCGCCAAGATCAAAACTGATGGTGTCTGCGCCGGGGTTGGCGTTGGCTTGGGCAATGCAATAGCGCAAGTCGCCGGTCAGACCGCTGCCGGCCCCGGTGTCGGTTATTGTATTGACCGTAAATTGAGCCGGCGCATGCCGGCTTTCAAGTGCCTGTATGAACAGGCGCGCGCGCCAGCGAATGCGCCTGCCGTTGGCTTGGCCAGACCGGTTGCGAATTGCAAACATGATCAGTCCCCACTTTCGATGACACGGATGAGTAGTAGAAATACGCACGTGGCCGATTGGCCTCGCGACGCAAAGATAATCCGCTCAAGAGGAGCAGAATAAGTCCAAGAATCGTCAATAGAGTCAACATGCAAACTCCGCGAATTGATGCCGACGTGGATCGCTGATCAAATTCGGCCAACTTGGATTATGATCCGATCAGGCGGCAAAGTCAAGTGTCGGGACAAAGGGAGTATGCGGTGGCATGTTGAGAAATCATTGAGACATGTCAAGTGGCCCTCGTCATGACCACTCGACCTGCAAATGGCTTATTTCAACTCTTGGATTTTTCTTGCTACCGTGATTGCCTTTCTTGATTAGTAGTGTACAATTGTGTATGTCGGCCTCCGGAGCCGATGAATTGACGCAAGCTGCGGGTGCGGATCCAGCCCGAAGCTGGCGTCAATTTGCAAAGTCGATCCGTGAATCGAGTTGATTTGACCTTAGAAGACCCACGCCGGAGCCGGTTTTCTAACACGAAGTCAACGAAATTCCCGGATGAGTTGGTGTCTGTTGAAAGGCGATGCCGCGGGACAACACGATCCGGCGTTACTGTCGCGTAAACAACCTCACCACCTACCCCCTCGCCATCAGCGACAAATGAGCCGACTCAACTGAGTCAGCTCAACAAGAAGAGCGCCACACGCGCCCACCTCGAGTGTGGCAACAAGGTTGGCCGCCGCGGTCGCGGCGAGCGTGACCATTACCCCAAGTGCCAGCGGCATCCCCTTTCCAGCGCGTGGGAGTGCGCGCGGGCGGATATCGGGGGCGAGGGAGTTAGTGTTGAGGATCAAGGATTGAGGATCAAGGATCGGGTGCCGGGGATCGGGCATCGATGGGCTGGTGGCTTGTCGCCAGCGAGAGTGTTCTTTGACAACTGAACTGTTGATGGGCAAATGGTGCCCGGGATTGCGCGATAAGGAGACCGAGTCTGTGAAAGTGTTTGCCACGATGCACGAAGCTGTGCAAACAAAACAACCCCGGGGCACCGAATCAAAGTCGGTCGCCCCGGGGTTTTAGTTTTGTTTAGAATCGTGGTTGCTTAGTAGCGTCGATCGCCACCACCGCCGCCGCCACCGTAGCCACCACCGCCGCCGCTGCGACCACCGCCGCCGCCGCTCTCTTTCGGACGAGCTTCGTTCACCGTCATGGCTCGGCCTTCGACTTCTTTACCGTTCAGGGCCGTGATCGCGGCTTGCGCTTCTTGATCCGTACCCATTTCGACGAAACCGAAGCCCTTTGAGCGGCCGGTATCGCGATCCATGATGACCTGTGCGGAGCGGACGGCACCGTGTGCCGCGAAGATCTGCTCCAGGGCGCTATCGGTGACACCGTAGCCCAGGTTGCCAGCGTACAACTTCTTACCCATCGACTAACTCCTCAGATTCCGCCACGCAGGACATGAAGCCTACAAGGACACTGCCACGTGACGGTACGCCGTTATTAGGCCGAGTGCGGAAACGCAGCAGGAGCCGAACAGTGGCGGATGCCATTCTCTACCCATATAAACTAACGGCATTTGCCAAATGGGCAACGCCATTCGGGGCCGATTTTGCCAATTATCGGCATCCGCCACGTTACAACAGGCGTGGGTCGAACAGCTTAAAACCTAGCGAAACGACGACATTTACCGTGTATATGGCGGCAAAGTGATGGTCACCACCACAGGTTCGCCATCCGGAAACCGCAGCACAGAGGCGTCGGCCTGGCCCACAAGATCGCGGAGATTGCTCCGAAATTGCTCATATTGACCGGCGAGTTGATCCCGTTCGTTTCCGCGGAGTTGGAGTTTTAATCTCAGTTCATCCCGCTCTTTGACTACGATTTGCAGCTTCTGAATGTGTTCCTCGGCCTTGGCAAGTTGTTGCCGACTTTGATCGCGTGCAGCGGCCATTGAGCGGACGTCGTCTTCAGTTCGGGCGTTCTTTTCCTCCAGCACTTTGATTCGTTCAATCAGTGCGGCGCGGGCATTCGGCTCCTGCGAACAGCCCCACGACGCCAACAGGCCTACGATCCCGACGAAACCGACGACGACAGCACGCTTCATGGTGTTACGCTCCGGTGAATAGCGGCGAGGCAATGCGCTATCCGCGACGAATCGAGTGACACGCGATTGCCATTTTTACAATCGGTCGCCAGTCGCCTCCGACTTGATGTGGCTTACCTGTTCGGCTACCTCGACGCGGTCACGCTGTATCAGCGATTCGAGTTGTCGAACAAGTCCCGACCATGCGTCAGGTGCGGATTGTGCCGGCGCGAAGCGTTGGTCTTGCAACGACCGTAACACATCGCGCCATTCATCACCGATTTGACCGTTGAGTTCAACAGGCGTCAACATTCGCGCGGGAACAAAGTGTCGTCGCTCCAG
>JANLTA010000856.1:0-4086 GCA_031362705.1 Gemmataceae bacterium
AAAGAAATAGAGGAAACGATCAAGACGCACATGGGGTGGAGGACATCCCAGGTGCCAAAAGCTCAGTTGATCGCAGAAAATGTGCCGACATTCGTGCTTCTGGATGCAATCGAAAAGGGCGACACGTCGCCCCTTGAAAAGATCGTCGATGAGAACAAGAACCGCGTTTTCCCGAAGAGCGATGCACAGGAAATTCTCACCAAGCTGAAGGAGTGGGCTCCGAAGGTTGCGATTCAACGGTGCGCCTTTGAAGATAGGCCGGAAATCAAGGTGAGTAGGGCTATATCTCAACCGGATGGGACAACGTCGCACCAAGTTCGTGACTTTTCGAAACTATCCCTGGGCCAGCAGCAGTCCATCCTGCTCTCAATCTTGCTCTTTTCGAAGAGCAAGGCACCTCTCATAATCGACCAACCGGAGGACAACCTCGACAGCGAATTTATCTATAAGACGCTTGTCCGATCGCTTCGGACGATCAAGGAGCACCGCCAAGTCATCATTGTGACTCACAATGCGAATATCGCCGTCCTCGGGGACGCTGAGTTGATTGTTCCGTTGCGCGGCGCGAGCGACCTCGCCGTTATCCGTGATCGAGGCTCGATCGACAGGAAGGAAACTAAAGAAATTGTCTGCACTATTTTGGAGGGCAGCAAAAAGGCCTTCATCCGCCGACAAGAGGTTTATGGATATTGAGGTGGCTTCAACACTCGACTAACCAGCGCGCTTCGGCGGGGTTGATGATCAGCGAGGCGACGACAATCTCGGAGCAGGCCAATGGGTGGGTGGATTCTCCCGACACCGTCGGGAGTTTCTCAGCGCGTCACGCGCAGCCTTTCGCCGTTTTCATCCACGGTTAGTTTCCCGCAACCGCTGCCGCCCGCTAGCAATTCATTGGCAACGGCATCGCCGATGGATTTTTCCACCACGTCGCGCATCGGACGTGCGCCGAGGCGCGGATGGAATCCACGCCGCACGAGGAATGGCAGGACGTTTTCGGCGGGTTCGATGCAGAGATCTTTGGCCCGCAGAAATTCCAATTCGTGCGCGAGGAGAAGCCGCGCGATTTCGAGTTGCACCACGTAGGTGAGCTTGCTGAAGACGAGCTTTTCGCCGATGCGCGCGTACAGCTCGGGACGCATGGTTTGCTGCGCGCGGGTGAGGACGTGCCGTTCGAGCGTGGCGAAGCTCGAGTGCTGCAAACTCAGCACATCGGCCGAGGCGATGTTGGAAGTGAAGACGACGTAGAAGCCGCTTAGATCCAGCGTTTCACCGCTGGCCATCGTCACGCGCGCGGCATCGAGAATTTGCAGGAACACGTCGAGCACACGCGGATGAGCCTTTTCGATTTCATCGAAGAGCAAGGTGCCGATGCGCTGCTTGTCAAACGCCAGCGCCAGCGTTCCGCGCTCGCCGAGCTTGCCGCCGAGCAGCACGGCGAGGCTTTCCTGATTTTGGTATTCCGACATGTCGAATCGGAAGAGGCATTCCTCTCCAAGCAGGTAGCGGGTGAACGCCAGCGTGACTTCTGTTTTCCCCACGCCCGTCGGGCCGAGGAAAAGAAAGCTCCCGCGCGGACGACCGGGCTTGCGCAGGCCGAGTTCGCCGCGCTGGAGCAGCGAGGCGATCCGCGCAATGACGTGATCCTGTCCGCGAATGCGCTGCCGCAAATGGTTCTCCAACTCGCGGAGTTTGGCGCGCGTTGCATCATTGTCGTTGATCGAATTGGTCACGCGGCGAGTCCACCATTCTCGCTCTGAACAATGGCTCCACCGGCGGAGCAGGTCGCTTCGGCGCATCGCCTACAAAGATGCGCATGAACATTCCACCATTTCTCGTTTCCATGCGCTTCGCGCCAATCCTCGCCCAGGCTGCGGGCGGTCTCGCCGAAGGCGCGAGCAAAGCAATGGGCATCGTCATGCTCATCGGATTCATCTTCGGCACCATTTGCGTTGTCGGCGGGGGCTTCGCCATCCGGCGCGGAGATACCGATGCCGGCAAACTCTCGATCATCGGCGGACTCATCATCGCCGGAGCGCCGGTGATCGTAAAGGCACTCTTCACCGCCTTCGGCCTTGGCGGTTCGACCGTGGACGTGGGCTCCTTCCAATGAAAGACCACGAGCTGCGCTTCTCGGACACGAACAGTTCCGACGATTCCGAAGGCAAAACGTGGGGCCTCGATGGCAACCTGTTTTGGTTCATCGTTGCGGGCGTCTTCCTGTTCGTTGTGACGCTACTGCTTTTGTTCAGCGCGCTGCGGTGCAGCTTCGGGCAGTCCTTTGGCATCGCGATCATCCCGCTCGCGCTGACGCTCCTCTACGTCTTCGGCTTCCGGCAAGGAAAGCCACCCGCCTACGACCTAGACCTCGTGGACTATTGGGCGAACGGCGCAGCCTTCGCGCCAAATCCCCAGCTTCAACCTCAGCATCCATTCCGCGTTAAGAACGATGTGGCCGATTGATTCCATCGTCGAGAAGCCGGCCAACGGCTACTTCCTCCGCGACCTCCTGATTTTCAATGGGCTGGATGCGGGCGGCTTCGCCTCGAAGGGGTTCATCTTCGAGCCGCCGGATTTCAACAACGCGCAGATCGGCGAGTTGAATGAATTTCAGGACCAGCTTTCCATCCTCCTCGCATCGCTCAGCGATAACCAGCGGTTACAAGTGCAGTGGTTCTGCGATTCCGACTACCAGCGCGAACTGCTGCGCTACAACGACGAGACGAAGCGCGCGACGAACGTCTGGACACGCCGCGCGCGGAACGAGCGGTTCGCCCGCTACTGGCAGGCGATGACCAAACGGAAGCTCCGCCGTCAGCGGCTCATTCTCTACATCTCGCGCAGCATCGAAACGTCGCCGTCGTTCTCGGCTCCGCGTTCGACACTCACGACGCATTACGAACATTTGCTCGACCAGTTGGAGCAGGAGTTCGCACAGGTTCACGAAACGCTGAACGGCATTTTCAGCGGCCAGGGTGCGCGGATCATCCCCATGAAGGACGCCGACCACTACCGGCACTTCACAGCCTTCCTCAATCCGTCGCTCGCCGAGCGTTTCAATTACGATCCGCTCGAAACCTTCGACCCGCTGCTCTCCATTCAGCAAAATTGCTGGCACGGCGAGGGCAACGGCCAGGTGGATTTCGGGTTCTGGATGGACGGGCACTACCACTCGACCATTGTCCTTACGCGGTGGCCGAAGATGACCTTCCCCGGCATCATCCACCGGCTCACGAATCTCCGGCTGCTCGACTACACCATCACGGTCAACGTCGATCCGATTCCGATTCGCAAGGAAATCTCCCGTGAGGAAAAGGCGATTTTTCTCCTGCTGCTTCCTCCTCGCCAGCGGCGGCGCGTGCATTTACCTTCATCGCCGATGATCTTGAAACTCGAACGGCAGACACGTCCAAATCCTCGGCTCCACGAAGCACGACTGGATGATCGGCGGGCGGCGGTGCGCCTGCTGAGGTCTAGCGCAAAGACCGCCGCGAGCGACGCGATTCCGTTCGCGCACGCGCTTTGGCAGGGCGATGAGGAAGCGTTCTTGAAGGGCCTGCCGGTGAAGCCGCTTTTCGATCTAATCGTTACCTCGCCGCCATACAACATCGGGAAGGAATATGAGACTCAGACCGGGTTGGACAAATACTTGGAGTGGCAGGAGCGAATCATCGACGAGCTGATTCCGCGATTGAAGAAGGGCGGCAGCATTTGCTGGCAGGTGGGGAATTTCGTGGACGAAAACGAGATTTTTCCCTTGGACCTCGAGTTCGCTCCAATCTTTAAGAAGCACCGACTCCAACTACGAAACAGAATCGTGTGGCAATTCGGACATGGGCTGCACACTCAGCGGCGATTTTCCGGTCGATACGAAGTCGTCCTGTGGTATACGAAAACCGAATCGAAGAAGGACCCCTACACATTTAATTTGGATGACGTTCGCATTCCCTCAAAGTATCCAGGGAAAAAACATTTTAAGGGGCCAAACGCCGGACAATTTTCAGGTAATCCGCTGGGAAAAAACCCGGAGGATGTTTGGAATATTCCCAACGTGAAAAGCAATCACGTGGAAAAAACGGATCACCCTTG
>JANLTA010000859.1:0-2902 GCA_031362705.1 Gemmataceae bacterium
CCAACTCGCGCAGCTTCGCCTCGAGTTCGGCAACCCGCTTCAACAGTTCCCGGCATCCCGCACAAGTCGGCTCGTCCATGCCGATATGCTAACAAAAACAGCCTTCCGCAGCTGCGCCAGATTCACGAGGTGAACGGTTACAAACCTATCACCATTTGATATGGGGGTTCGGCACGAGCAATGAATTGGGTGTGACCGGCGTTCCCAAATGCTGGAGCGGTATCTTGGGGCACATGGAGTAAGTTGAGGATCAAAAAAAATGCCTCCTTTGCCATAATCGGGGTCAACAACCACGTATTCCCCGGCAAGGAGGCCTACTCATGGTGGCACAAAACCCGAAAAAGAGCAACCACGAAGCACCGATTTCCATCGAATGGCAGTTGCCCGATATGCATACCGATTTGGATGCGTTGCAGCAGTGGGTTTGCCAGTCGGCCCAGGACGGCACTTCGGCTCATGTGTTTGAACGAGGGCTTTTCGACAAGCTGCTGGCGTTGGGCAAAACGCTGTTCCAGGCCTTCTTGAAGATCGTGGGGCCCGGGGATTTCGGCCCGTCGGCGACCCTGAACGACGGCCACTCGGTCCATCGCTCCAAGGAGCAACACTCGCGCCGGCTGTTGACGGTGTTCGGCGAGTTCATCGTGTCGCGTTGGGTCTATTCTCAATACGCGAAGTCGAAGGTTGAGTTTGCCCCGACCGATCAGCGTTTGCAACTGCCGGCCAGCGAGGTGTCGTATTTGCTGCAGGAATGGGATCAGTTGCTGGGTGTCGAGCAAGCGTTCGGGCAAGTGCGTGAGGTGATCGAGACGATTCTGCGGCTGTCGCAATCGGTGGACACGCTGGAACGCGGCAATCAGCAAATGGCGGAGGCGGCACCGGTGTTTCGCGACAGCCAAGGGCCGGTGGACTTGACGAAAGAGGGCGAATTGTTGGTTGTCACCGAAGACAACAAAGGGATTCCGATGGTGCGACCCGTCGAGGAGAAACCAACCGGCGCTCATCGCAGCAAAGGCGAGAAGGCGAACAAGAAGCAGATGGCGTGTATCGGTTGCGTGTACTCGGTGGACCGGCACGCGCGTACGCCGGAGCAGTTGGTGGCGACGTTGTTTCGCGATCGGGATCGGCCCACGGAACAACCGCCCCAAGCCCAGAACAAGCGTTACTGGGCGGAACTCAGTCGCGAACGCGATGGCGAAGAAGTTCGTGGCCAAGACTTGGTGTTTCAACACCTGCAAGCCGAGATCGACACGCGTCGAAGACCTCAGCAATGGCTGATCCATCTGTGCGACGGACAAGCATCCTTGGAAACGGATCGGCAGACGTACTTGCCCGAGGATGCGCACACGCTGGACGTCTTGGACTTGATGCACGTGTTACCGCGCGTGTGGGAGGCAGCTCACGTGTTCCATGGGGAGGCGAGTGACGAGGCATCCGCCTTCGTGCGTCATCATCTGACACGGATCCTGCAGGGCGCGGCCGGTAACGTCATCGCCCATTGGCGGCGAAAGGCGACGCACCAGGGGCTGACGGGAGCCAAGAAAAAAACCCTGCGTGCGATCTGTGCATTTTTGGCAAAGAACAAACATCGCATGCGTTATGATGAGTATTTGCGTTTGGGTTGCCCTGTGGCGACTGGTGTGATCGAAGGAGCCTGCCGCCACGTCATCAAAGACCGCATGGAGCGGGCCGGCATGCGTTGGAAAATCCCCGGGGCCCAAGCGATGTTGAACCTGCGAACGATCCGAACCAACGGCGATTGGTCTGCATTCCAAGATTTCCGGATTGCCCTAGAAAATGAGTGCTTCTACCCCAACACTAGGGCGTTTGAAGCCAGAGAATGGTCTGCATTCCAGGCCGCGTAGTTTATCCGGTTTGACTGGGAGTGCCGGTCACACCCATTTCATTTTGGGGCAACGATTTCTACCGATCAGGCCAATTACGACGGCAACCAAACTTATGGCAACGGCAAGAAAGGCGTGTATCGGAAGAAAACGACGCCGGTAGGCGGTTTCCCAGCGAATGCTTGGGGGCTGCAAGACATGCACGGCAATGTTTCCCAGTGGTGTCAGGATTGGTCTGGCGATTATCCACAAAAGGATGTGAGTGATCCGCAAGGACCAGATATTGGAAAGGGCCATGTGCTGCGTGGTGGTTCGTGGATCGGCTATCCTGAAGTCTGCCGCTCGGCATGTCGTGGCTGGAGCTACCCCGGCGACCGTGCCGAAAATTTTGGTTTCCGTCTCTGCTACTTCGTGGAGTAGTTTGGCCCTGCGATTCGGTTGGATTGGCGTTGCCGGTCTTGGCAAAGTTCAACAAGACCTTCGCCGCCTCAAGCTCGGAAAAATCACGCAGCAGGAACGAGCGATTCTTCCGAAGCTGCAACTGCAACGGGCGATTCAGCCTTTTGCTTCTTCTTCCTCGGAAATCTGGGAGCCTCTTGCTTCTGGGGTTCCGGGGATTTGTCGTTGATCTCGACGCCCTGGAGCCGACCATATTCCCGCAGGCCAGCCGCCGATCTGGGCAGGATGACGGCGGCGTCACTCTGCCCGAATCGAAAAGAACTACTTGGAAGCCGCGAAATAGCCCGCCCGCAGCGCTCGACCGCCATGCCCGGCGGGCGGGAGTCGGTCGGTTGGCGAGTCTCCCTTGGCCAACTCGAAGGCAAAGCCGAGGGGTGACCGCCCCGGACGCTCGATGGTCTGACTTTTCCCGTTGGCGTCTCCCCAGCGGCCCCACACCTCTCCGGGTGCAACAATGTCAAAACGGACGAAGGCTTCCTTTTTGCGGTCGTACTCCAGTACGCCGTGAATCGGAGTTTCGTCCGTTTTGACATTGTTGCACCCGGAGAGGTGTGGGGCCGCTGGGGAGACGCCAACGGGAAAAGTCAGACCATCGAGCGTCC
>JANLTA010000870.1:0-2850 GCA_031362705.1 Gemmataceae bacterium
TCCCGACGCGGCCCAGCCATTTATCTAGTTGATCCCACTGACGCCGCTGAATGATGCTTTGCGTGCTGTAATGTTGGAAGGTGCGTCACTGAGTTCGCAACTCACGCCTATCGGGATTCTCGCCGGTTGGGGCGTGTTGACCTTCGCGCTGGCACTAAAGTGGTTTCGGTGGAAGTAGGCCGTGGGCGTGCGGTCGCTAAACTGCCACAATGACGACAAATCCCTGACACTGGGAGATATTGCCAATGGCTGGCGACGGAAAGATTCGTTTTCGCTGTCCCCATTGCGACAAGGCCGTGAGTGTGGGTGAAGCGCACGCGGGCAAGCGCGGTAAATGTCCGGGCTGCGCAAAGGCCGTTCAGGTTCCGGCCGCGGTGCCGACTTTAAGCTTCGACGCCTTTCTCGAACAGTGTGTGGAAGAGTTGCGCATCAAGACGGCAGCTCATGACGGCGTGTGGCAACTCGGGCAGGCGGATTGGGACATCGATCAGGATGCCGGGACGATTGTCTTCACTTCGCCCAACGGCACGACGGCCACTTGCGCTGTGCAGATTGTTGGTACTTACAACAGTGACGACGGTTCTTGGTTGTGGGGCTGGGATCACCCATCAGTCGTTCCAGCCCTGCAAGAACATGCCCGGCTTTGCCGCGCATATGGCGAGGAGCATGGCATCGAAGTCCTGACCACGCGGAAGCAGCTGGATTCCTCCGAAAACGAAGGTTGGGGATTCACGGCCCTGGCATGCAAGCTCGCTGGCGCGCAAGGCGGATACCGGGGGCCGATGGGAACCACATTCGTTTTCGTCACGTTTGGCAAGCCGAGTCTCCGGAAATGACCATTCGCATCGTTCGACTTGGTGGTGATCGATTTCCCGAAGAAGGCCTGCGTGTTGGCACGGTGAGGCGTCCACCGCGTGGTGTGCCGAAGAGCGCGTATGCATCGAAGAACTATTACGACGTGTGGTTACCAACGCTGGCACCCAGCACAGAAACGGTGAAACTCGCGCAGAGCGCGGAGAATGCAAAGGAATGGACTCGCTTCATGAAGAAGTACCGCGCGGAAATGTCGACTCCAGATAACAAGGCGACGCTCAATTTTCTCGCGGCACTTTCTCATCAGACGAACTTTTCCGTCGGCTGTTATTGCGCAGATGAAGCGCATTGTCATCGATCGGTGCTGCGTGCTTTGTTATTGGAGCGGGGCGCGAAGGTGATTTGAAGTGACTTGGCGCGACGCCAACCGTGGTCTGACTGAGCGCTGAATAACTCGCGCGTCGCTTCTCGTGCATAGGATAGCTGCGTCCAGGCGACTCTGTTTCAACAACGTATCTAATCAGGCAACTTCGGAGGAACCAGCGATGAAGACGATTGCAATGTCGGGCTTGGCTATTTGCCTTGCCGTTGCGGCACCACACGCGAATTCGACTCAGGATGCGGCTAAGGATAAGGCCGTTGTCGCTCCGGAGAAAAAAGTCACTCCCAAAGAGTTGCTGAAATCAATGGTGGGTTCGTGGGAAGGCCCGTGCCAAACATGGTTTGAACCCGGCAAGCTGGCCGACGAATCGATAGTCAAAGGCAAGATCAGCCCGATGCTGAACGGACGGTTTTTCCGTCATGAGTACGAGGGCAAGATGAAAGGTAAGCCACGCCACGGCGAAGAAACCCTCGCATTCAACCCCATGATGAAGCGCTTCCAAAGTTCTTGGGTCGACGACTTTCACACCGGTAATGCGATCATGCTATCGGAAGGTGATGCATCGGAGCGGGGCTTCACGGTTAGCGTGAAATATGCCATGAGTCCCGACGCTCCGCAGTGGACCTGGAAGACCGTCTATGAGATTATCGATGACGATCATCTCACAATCACGGCTTACAACTTCAAGGCCGACGGCCAAGGCGGGAAGGCCGTGGAAACAAAGTACAAACGGGTGAAGCCGTAACTGGGCTAACTTCGCCCAATGACGAATGGCTTGGCCAGGATCACGCCGGCGACGAAGCCGCCGATGTGGGCCGCATAGGCTACGCCGGTTTCGCCTGAGCCTCCGCCGAGCAGGCCCAGGCCGGCGACGAGTTGGAAAAGGAACCAAAGCCCGACGGCCATGTATCCCGGAACGTCCGTGACGACGCGGAGCAACAATACACGGACACGCCGGCTCGGGCACAAAGCAAGATAAGCACCCATGACGCCGGATATCGCGCCCGATGCGCCGAGGCTGGGAATCATGCTGCCCGGCCCGTGCAAGTTCATGGCGACGTGGCTCAAGGACGCAACCAATCCTGTTAGCAGATAAAAAATCAAGTAGCGGACGTGACCCATCTTGTCTTCCACATTGTCGCCGAAAATCCACAGAAACCACATGTTGCCCAGGAGATGTGCGATGCCGCCGTGCATGAACATTGAAGTCAGTAGGGTCAGATAAACGGACAACGGCGTGGGCTGAAGACCGGGGGCCGTGTAATGCTCGCCGGTCCGCCGATCCACGATCTGGCGATCTTCAGTGACGATGTCCTTCCCTGTTCTAATCTCCGCGGGGACAGTTGCGTGCGCATATGTGAACTTGTCGTTTGCACCCGCGCCTTGGAACAAGAAAAAGACAATCACATTGATGACGATCAGAACGTAATTGACGACCGGGACGATACGCATGTCGGAGTTGTCGTCGCTGATGGGAAACATGATTGTGGTTGTCCCTTGGCCATGTTGCGATTCGTTGTGCGACACGCATCAACGGCCGTATCCATTGTGCTGAAACAGTACGACGAAGTCCAATTAACCGACGTGTTATTGCTAGGCAGTTGCCAGGGTTAGCATGGCAATTTCCGGCCGTGAACGGAATCGGAAGGGGATAC
>JANLTA010000108.1:0-10724 GCA_031362705.1 Gemmataceae bacterium
ATGGCTCGAAAACTGCTTTCCATTGGGAAATCCGTGGCGGATGTCTGTGGATCGATCCCGATGCATGGAAAATTAATCGTGCTGCAATTGTTGCCCGTTCGTCGGGGCTTCTACGAGACGAAAACGGACTACCAACGCCAACGACAGATCTCAGTGCGAAAGATAGTGACTTGATCGCCTGCGAGGTCGAATGCCGGCGTGATGGGATCGATGGAGTTTTTGTTGAACTGGACCATCCCTACGTGCAAAGGGAAACGCGCTTTAAGTAATCGCATACTATGGCCATCCTGATCGACAAATCGAAGCGTGTCATCGTGCAGGGCATCACCGGGCGCGAGGGGCAGGCCCGCGCCCGGCTCATGCTTGACTACGGCACACAAGTCGTTGGTGGAGTCACTCCGGGCAAAGGTGGGCAAACCGCGCTCGGCGTACCCGTGTTCAACACTTGTCACGATGCCGTCGCGGCACTCGGGTCAATTGATATTTCGGTAGTGTTCGTGCCGGCGGCACTCGTCAAGTCAGCGGCTCTCGAAGCCATCAGCGCCGGCGTGAAACTTGTCATGCTGGTTGCCGACCGTGTGCCGGTGTGGGATGCGATGGAAATCGCGGCGGCCGCCAAAGCCAAGGGCGTCAACTTTGTTGGGCCAAACACTCTCGGCATCGCCAGCCCCGGCCAGGGCGTAGTCGGCATGATTGGGGGCCGCGCCGAGTCAGCTCGCGAATGGTTCAAGCCACCGTTGCCCGGAGGCACTGGCGTCGGCGTCATTTCACGTTCCGGCGGTATGGCGTCCAGCACCGCCTATTATCTGGGGCAGGCCGGCGTTCGCATTTCCTCCATCGTCCATGTCGGCGGTGATTCGGTACTGGGTTTGCGCATTCCCGACGTTGCGCAGATGTTCCAGGATGATCCTGCCACTGATGCGATTGCCCTCTTCGGCGAGATTGGCGGCGCACAGGAGGAAGACCTGGCCGAACTCATCAAGTCCGGCCGCGTAACCAAGCCAGTGATTGCCTACATTGGGGGAAAAGCAGCCAAATCCGGTACACGATTCAGCCATGCCGGCGCTATTATTGAAGGCAACACGGGCACCCACGCCGGCAAAGTCACCGCTCTTCGCGGCGTTGGCGCGACGGTTGTCGAGTCGTTCGGCGAGTTGCCGGAAGCCGTCGTCGGCGTATTGCGTTCCCACAATAGTAAGAGCTTGATGACCGATGCCGAACGGAAGGCCGTGTGGACGAGTGCCGTCACAAGGATTGAACCCAACAAGGTCGCGGTGCGCGGCCATGACATCGCCGGCCTGATGGGCAATATCAGCTTCGGTGCAGCGGTGTATCTGATACTCACAGGCAAGAAACCTGACGACCGCATTGGCCGGCTGATGGATGCAATTCTCGTAAGCAGCATTGACCACGGCGCGACGCCGCCGAGTTGTTTAGCGGCGCGCACTGTCGCCAGCACTGGTGCAACATTGTCGTCATCCGTCGCCGCCGGCATCATGGCCATCAACAAACACCACGGCGGCGCCATTGAGGATTGCGCCCGATATCTCGGTGCAATGTTGAATCGATCGAAAGAAACCAGGCAATCGATGGACCAAATTGCTGCCGACGAGGTGGCCCGCATCAAAGGTGCGGGCGATCGCATCAGCGGCTTCGGCCATAGAATTCATACCAAGGACCCACGCACGGCACGGATGTTCGAGTTGGCGGCCGAGGTGGGCTTGGATGGCCGACCGACATCGCACATCGGCGCGGCCCGGGCCGTGGAGCGTGCTTTCGCCGCCATTGGCAAACCGTTGCCGATCAATGTGGATGGCGCAATCGGCGCGATCCTTGCCGATCTGGGATTGGATCCCAGAGTATTCAACGGCATCTTCATGATCGCGAGAACGCCGGGGTTGGTCGCCCATGTGACCGAAGAGCAATCGCGCGAGAAACCGATGCGGCGCATTGACCCGGTGAACCATGCATACGATGGGCCGTCTTAGCCGCTTGTGATAATGACGAGGAATAAATGGCATACACGACGACACAAATCGCCGAGCTTTTTCCGGATCTCATGCAGATCAAAGAAGTCACACTGCGCGACAAAGTCGCAGCGGTGTGGAACGAATCGTTGACCACCGGTTGCGGCGGCAAAGGCTGGACCTTCGCTGAGATTCGCGCCATCCCATTCACACTGCTCGCAGGCAAGATCGACCTGGCGTTCGTTGAGCATCTCAACTCGTGCGTCAAGCAGTGCATCGCCATCGCGGACATTCTCAAGGCCGTCTTCGGCGACCGGATCCCGGTGAACAAGGACCACCTGATTGCCGGCTCGTTGCTGGCGGACGTGGGCAAGATGCTGGAGTTCGATAAGGATGCCAGCGGCAAAGTCATCAAGGGCCACTTCGGCGACATGTTGCGGCACCCGTTCAGCGGCGTCGCCTTGTGTTACAAGCACGGCATCCCGGCCGAGGTGATGCACATCATCGCCACGCACAGCCATGAAGGCGACAAAGTCGAACGCACCATCGAGAGCATCATCTTCCATCACGCCGACTTCATTGACTTTGACATCGCTAAATATCTTGGCAAGAGAGCAGGTTAGCAGCGACGCGGAGGCTTTGCGGAGCGGAGCGTGACATGAACCAACTCACCCTCATCGAAAAACTCGCAACCCGACATGCCGTCGGGGTGACCGGGCCTGTGCGCTCCGGCGACTTCATCACCATTCGACCCAAGCACGTGATGACGCACGACAACACCGGCGCGGTGATTCCCAAGTTCAAGCAGGTCGGCGCGACGAAGATCTACGACCCGCGCCAGCCCGTGTTTGCTATTGACCACGACATCCAGAACGTGACGCCAGACAATCTCGGCAAGTATGCCAAGATCGCCGCGTTTGCCAAGCTGCATGGCGTGGACTTTTATCCCGAAGGCACCGGGATAGCCCATCAGATTATGGTGGAACAAGGTTATGTCGTGCCCGGCTCGATGGTCGTCGGCTCGGATTCGCATTCTAATCTCTATGGCGCGTTGTGCTGTCTCGGTACACCTGTGGTGCGCACCGATGCGGCCAGCTTGTGGGCCACGGGTGTCACGTGGTGGCAGGTACCACCCGTGGCGCGATGTGTCCTCAAAGGCAGGTTGAAGCCCGGCGTCACCGGTAAAGATGTGATCGTGACGCTGTGCGGCTTGTTCAACCATGACGAAGTCCTGAATCACGCGGTGGAATTCGTCGGCGACGGCATTGCCGGGCTATCTGTCGAACAGCGCATGACCATCGCCAACATGACGACTGAGTGGGGCGCACTTGTCGGCTTGTTCCCGTTCGATGAAGTGACCCGCGACTTTCTGTACAGTCGAGCCGATTATTTTGCGAAGGGACTGCGGCCCGGCACGCGCCGGTCCGATTCATTCGGCGGCTACACGCGCAACGATGTCGAGAAATGGTGGGCCGGTCGTGGCGAATGGTCGCCGGATGCGGATGCGGTGTATGCGGCCGAGTTGGAGCTAGATCTGGATACGGTGATCCCTCACGTGTGCGGTCCCAATGATGTCAAGACCCTGGTAAGCCTGCCCGACATTGAAGCAAAGCGCGTAGCGATCAACAAGGCATGGCTCATGTCATGCGTGAACGCCCGCTCCGAGGATTTGGCCGAAGCGGCGGCTGTGGTGCGCGGCAAGAAAGTCGCGCCCGGTGTCGAGTTCTATCTCGCTGCGGCCAGCGCAGAAGTGCAAGCGAAAGCCGAGCGCGACGGCACGTGGCAGGCACTTGTGGATGCCGGTGCCATGCCGCTGCCGGCAGGCTGCGGCACTTGTATCGGCCTGGGTCGCGGCACCATTAAGGCAGGTGAAGTTGGCATCAGTGCAACCAACCGCAATTTCGAAGGCCGCATGGGCGACCGAAATGGCCTGGTGTATCTGGGATCACCGGCCGTGGTCGCGGCCAGTGCCCTGGCGGGTTATCTCTGTTCGCCGACTAAGTTTGAGGCCTTGAAGCCATCGGGTAAATTTAATCGCGCGGAACGACGTGTTGTGCCGACAAGTGGCGGCGTTATCGATGGGTTCCCTTCCGTTGTGAAAGGGCGCTTGTGGTTTCTCGACCGCGATAACCTGAACACCGATGGCATTTACGCTGGCAAGCATACCTATAACGACGCCATGACGCCGGAGCAGATGGCGGCCGTGATCTTCGACAACTACGATCCTGAATTCAAGAATCAGGCCAAGCCGGGCGACGTGATCGTCAGCGGCTATAACTTCGGAACCGGATCCTCGCGCGAGCAAGCGGCCACGGCGCTGAAGTTCTTCGGCATCCCGTGTGTGATTGCCGCGAGTTTCAGCGAGACATACAAACGCAATGCGTTCAACAACGGCTTCGTCGTGTTTGAATGCGCGGCGTTGGTGGATGCATTACGGTTAGCCGCGACGCGCAGCGGAGCGCGAATGGTGGGCGACATCGAAATCGATCATCGGCTAGGCACCGCAACGTTGAACGGAAATACGTTTGCGTTCACTGCGCTGTCGTCCACTGCGCAAGAATTGGTCGTCGCCGGCGGCGCTGAGGCCGTGGTGGCAAAACGAGTCAAACAATTGACCTGAGGAGACGAGATGGCGAAGTACTCAATCGCATGGATGCCCGGCGACGGGATTGGCAACGATGTTATGGAAGCGACGCGTATCGTGCTCGACGCGATGAAGCTCGATGCCGAGTATGTGCATTGCGACATCGGCTGGGAGTATTGGTGCAAGGAAGGCAATGCCTTGCCGGAGCGCACGGTGACGGCGCTGCAGAAGACCACGTGCGGCCTGTTCGGCGCGATTACCAGCAAGCCGCAGGATGACGCCATCAAAGAACTCGCGCCGGAGTTGAAGGACAAGAAGCTCGTTTACTTCTCCCCAATCGTGAAGCTCCGGCAGATGTTCAACCTGCATACGAACATGCGGCCATGCAAGAGTTACCCAGGCAATCCGCTCAATTATCGTGGCACGGCCATCGCCAACCCGAGTGGTGCCGACGTCATGATCGATCAGGTCGTCTTCCGCGAGAACACTGAAGGCTCCTACGGCGGCGTCGAGTTTCATCCGATACCCGAAGCCGTGTACACGGCCCTGTGTGCCAACCCGAAGATGAAGCCGTGGAAAGATAAAGGGCTGGAAAATGTCGCCCTGTCCACTCGCATCGTCAGCAAGCAGGGCTGCGGCAACATCTGCCGCCAGGCGTTTGAGTACGCCAAGAAGACGGGACGCAAGCGGGTCACGCTGGTGGAAAAACCCAATGTGCTGCGCGAGACTGGCGGCATGATGACACGCATCTTCCGCGAAATGGCCAACGACTATCCCAACATCTGGGCCGACGAGGCCAACATCGACGCGATCTGCATGTGGATGTTCAAGAACCCGCAGGAGTATTCGGTGCTGGTGGCCGAGAACATGTTCGGCGACATCGTCAGCGATCTGTGTGCTGGCCTCATCGGCGGCCTCGGTTTCGCGCCGTCGGCCAACCTCGGCGACAAGTATGCCGTCTTCGAGCCGACTCACGGCTCCGCGCCCAAGTATGCCGGGCAGTACAAGGTCAACCCGCTTGCCATGCTGCTCACGGCGAAGATGATGCTCGACTGGCTCAAGGAAGCCGACATGGCCACGCGGCTGGAGAGCGCGGTTGCCAAAGTAATCAAGGACGGCAAGGTCCGCACTTACGATATGGGCGGCAAAAACACGACGCTGGAAGTGGCGAAGGAAGTGGCGAAGTATGCGGCAGTGTGACTGAAGACGTAGCCTCAAGGGAGTATTGCTCGGAACATCCCATGCGCATACGCCAATCGAAAGTGTGACACTTGAGGAATAAATGGTGTTCGTGGTCGAGCCTCAGCGAGGAATTGGGCCAATATCCTTCGGCATGACTCGCCTTGCCGTTGTTGCCGCGATGGCAGACATCGGCGGCGGTTCACCGTTCGCACGCAACATGGAAACCGATTGCTTCTTTGCAAACGCTTTTCAGGTGTCGTTTGGTGACGCAGGCAAAGTAGACTTCATCGAAGTTTGCAACGACATTGCTGGTGAAGTGAAATTCGGCTGCCACGATGTGTTTGATCTTCATGCCGATGAGTTGCTTGCTCTTATCCGAGGTCACGAAGAAGCAGACGGAGACTTGTCCGAGCCGCCTGATTCGTACGTTTTCTCCGGTTTGATTTTGACGCTGTGGGGCCGCGATAAACAGTACGATTACAAGGGTGGTGAACGGCGACCGGTTTTCGCTACCATTGGGATTGGAGCACCAAGTTACCTTGCAGCAATCCGGGAAATCCGAACCCACAAAGGATAGCAGCCGATTGCCGTTTTCCAGCCGAAGGCATGGCTTGAAGTTTAGGAGAATCTAATGGCCAAAGGCCCTGTCGAAAATCGCAAGTACCTGTCGCACACCCTGGCGGAGTGGGCGTGCGCGCTGAAATACGAACATCTCAGCCCCGAGTCGATTCAGAAGGCGAAGCTCTTCTGGTACGACTCGCTCGGCTGCGGCCTAGGTGGCAGCGAACAGGAAGACGCTCACATCCTTCTTGCTCATTACAAGGAAATGGCCGGGTCAGGGCCTTGCACTTGTTTTGTGTCGGGGTTCAAGACCAACCCGGTCGATGCGGCGTTTATCAACGACCACATGATCCGGGCAATGGACTACAATGATATTTATTGGAAGGCCGATCCGTGCCATCCTTCGGACATCATTGCCGGGCCGCTCGCACTGTGTGAGTATCTCAATCTCACCGGCAAGGATCTGCTGCTGGCGACCATCATCGCCTACGAAGTCGAGATGCGGTTGGCGGAGTTCGGGGTGCCGGGTGTTCGCGAATATGGCTGGCATCATGCCACTCTGACCGCGTTTGCCGCGCCGATCGCTGCAGGGCGCGTGTTGAATCTCACTGTCGAGCAAATGGTGCAAGCGATCGGCATCTGTGCGGCCCGCACGTTCTGCCCCGGCGCGGTGACGGCCGGTAAGCTGACCAACATGAAGAATATCGTGGACCCGTGGGCAACACGCATGGGTGTCGAGTCGGCATTGCTGGCCAAGCGAGGCTTCACCGGCCCTGAGCACATGATCGACGGAAAAGAAGGCTTGTACGCCGTTTTTGGCCATGTCGATTACAAGGGCACGAAAGCCCGATTCGAAACGTCGATGCTGATCGACAATTTGCCGAAGTCATCGAAGGACCATTACAAGATCATCGATTGCGGCATGAAGAGCTTCCCGATCGAAGCGTTGAGTCATGCGCCGCTGACCGCCATGATGAAGTGCGTGAAGGAAAACAACATCAAGCCGGACCAGGTTGCCGAGATCAAAGTCGAAGTGATCGCGCGAGCAGCCGATATTCTCGGCGATCCGCACAAATACCGCCCCGACAGCAAGGAGACTGCCGACCATTCGTTGCCATATAGCCTCGCGGTTGGCTTGATCGATGGCATGGTCACGCCACTGCAGTTCAAGGAAGAGCGCGTCCTCGATCCAAAGTTAATTCCGGTGATGGATAAGGTGAAGGTCGTAGCCAACACCGAGTTCGAAGCGCTGTTCCCCAAGTTCCAGCCGAGCCAAGTCACGATCACAACGACCGAAGGCAAGTCGTTCACTAAGCGTGTGGACGTACCGAAGGGTGACCCGCGCGATCCGATGACCGAAGAGGAAATCGGCGTCAAGTTCATGGCCCTCGGCAAAGGCGTGATCGGCGAATCGAAATGCAAGGACTTGGCCGCGACCATCATGAAGATGGAGACTTTGGCCAACGTGAAGGAACTCACCGCCCAAACAGTGAAGGTATAACAATCATGCGACTTTCAAACCTAACCACAAAGACGCAAAGACACAAAGGAAGCACAAAGAAAATCACTTTCTTCTTTGTGTTATCTTTGCGTCTTTGTGTCTTTGTGGTTGGTTTGTTCATGTGCAATGTAGCCGCGAATGCCCAGTCACCAAACGAAATTGTCGAGCGCGCCATCAAGGCTCATGGTGGCTCGAGCGCCGTCGCGAAGTTGAAGGCGTTTGAACGGTCGGGCAAAGGCAAATGCACTGTCGTCGGCTCCGAAGTGGCGGCGACTTACGAAGCGAAACTCGCTTTGCCGGATCGTGCCCACTTCACCATTGAGATGTCGTTGCCCGCGGCGAAAGTCAAAACGGTGATCGGCCTCAATGGACTATCAGGTTGGGTTCGTGCTAACAACGATCCGCCGAAAGACCTGGCGTCCAGCCAATTCGATCTCATGGCGGATGAAGCGTGGGTGCATTGGCTGTGTACGGTCGGACCGTTGACGACGAAAAACCTGACACTCGCGGCAGTCCCGCAAATCCAAATTGAGGGTCAGCCGGCCGACGGGATTCGCGTGACCAAGGAAGGCCGGCCGGAAGCGCTATTGTATTTTGCCAAGTCCAACAACTTGCTCGTGAAGGCCCAGTCGCGGATCAAGGACAGCGGCACCGCAGTCAACAAAGAATGGAACTTCGCGGCGCACAAGGACTTTTCAGGTGTGCAACTGCCGACCAAGATTACGGAGATGCAGAACGGTGTTCGTCAGGCCGAGTGGATATCGATTGAATACAAGTTCGTGGACAAATTTGATTTGGCGACGTTTCGCAAGCCTTGAATGGGTGTCAGGTGTGGGGGAGTGAATCATGCGCCGAGTCACCGTTTTGGCTGTTCTAATTCTGTCGAGCCTCACCAGTCATGCAATTGCCGCCGATCCGGCTCCGGGGAAGTACAAGTTGTTTGTCGCTCGCGGCACCGATACTGATTTGGCGGTGTGCGTGCTGTCGTTGGAACAGAAAGATGGTGGCTGGGCGGCCAACCTCGTGGGGCGAAACACGGCGTTGGGCAAAGTGACGGTCGGCACGGCCAAAGTCGTCGATGGCTTCCTGCGCATCGACATGAACATTTCGGATGAAGATGTCGTGTTTGAAGGAGCCGCTGGAAGCGACGCCAAGACAGTAATCGGTTCCTGCGGCAACGACCGGCTGCTTGCCATCGCCCGCCTTGAGACCACAGATGAAGACTTGATCGTGCGTGAACGGATGAAGTTGCCGCGCGATCTGTCGCCGCCCATGCGCGAGTATGCCAAGTTCGAGGCCGAACGACTGGAATTGCGTAAGCTGATTGACAAATCGACCACCGTGAGCGACCGCGAGCGGCTGAACGAAGATCTGGACCGTCTGCAAAAGAGGATCGACGAAGAAACGCCGAAGCTCATGGCCAAGATATTGAGCGATCATGCCGAGCATCCGGCCGCTGCGGAAGCCGGAGTCAAACTTCTGTTTCATTCTTATCAGGGCGAAGCTACCCCCGACGAAGTCAAAGCCTGGGCTGAAGCCACACTGAAAGCGGCCAGCCGGCTTGGGCCGCGTTATCGCCGCGATGTGTTGCTGATGGCGGTGGACTACCTTGGCCGCAACAGCAAGACGCAAGCACTGGCCGCTGAAATGGCCGAACGGGCCGACAAGGAACTTGGGTCGGCGACCATACCGTCGTTACAAGCGAGAATCCTGACGATCCTGATTGCGGGGCTGAAAGCCTCGGGTCAGGCCGACGCGGCAAAAATCCACGAGGAGCGGCTGGCGAAGATCGACGCGAAGCTGGACGAAGAGTACCGCGCTAAGCTGCCGAAGATTGCCGTCAAGCCGTTTGGCAAACGCAAGGAGAAGGCCAACTGCGTTGCCTTCTTCGAGTTGTTCATTGGCGCCGAGGGTCAATCCGGGGCAGCGAATGGCGCGGCGTTCGACAAATTGCTAGAAGCGTTCAAGCCGACGGAGGCCGTGGTGTTGCAGTACCATTTGCATTTGCCGGCCCCCGACGCTCTGGCGAATCCCGAATCCGAAGCGCGGTTCGATTACTATGCGAAGCGCTACCCCAACCAAACCGACGTCATTCCGGCAAGTTTCGTCAACGGTCGACCCCGTTCTCCCGGCGGCGGCAACTTCGCGCTGGCGCGGACAAAGTTCATCGAGTATTGCGAAGGCATCAATCCACTGGTCAACGATGTCACACCGGTAAAGCTCACCGCCAAGGCTAAGCAGGCCGATGGCAAGATCGAAATGGAATTCAAAGTCGAAGGCGTGCCGGGCGATGCCAAGGACCGCAAAATGCGTCTGCGCATGGCTGTGATGGAAGATTCTATTCGCTACCCCGGCGGCAATGGCTTGCGCTTTTATCGCCACGTCGTCCGCACGATGCCCGGCGGGCCGGATGGCAAAGCACTGGTCAAAGACGAAGCCACATTCAAAGAGTCCGTGACGATTGATGATCTGCGCGCGAAACTTAACAACTCCCTCAATAAGATCGCGGCCAATGACAGACCCTTCCCACACCCGTATCGGCCGCTGGAGCTGAAAAATCTCAAAGTCGCGGCCTGGGTCCAAAGCGACACCGATCGCGCCGTCTGGCAGGCCGTGATGGTGGAAGTGACCGAATAAGGACATTATTCATTCCAGCATTTTGCCCAGATTACCCCATCGCCACTCTTCAACGCCAATTGAACAGATTCGACTGCCTGTTACGATCAGGAGTAGTGTATGGCGTCGGTGGTACGCGCCGATGACGCGAATCGGCCACATTATTGGTATGGAGTACACCATGAATCATTTAAACCGAATTGCCTCAGAAGATAAGAGTGATGCTAAGTGTTCCGCCTTCTTTGTGCTTCCTTTGTGTCTTCGTGTCTTTGTGGTTCTCTTAAAGAAAACCACAAAGACACGAAGACACAAA
>JANLTA010000953.1:0-1856 GCA_031362705.1 Gemmataceae bacterium
CTCGTCGCCTCGACACCCTATGTCAAGTCATTCACACACTTTTTCTCGCCCACCACCCACACCGCCCGGTCGGATTCCGACCGAATCCGAACCTTCCCCATTTTTCAGACAGGCTCTTATGAGCGGTTTGTACAATTTTTCCGGGAGCGTTGCCATTCGTGCTCGGCGGCTTGGGGCGCGCAACGAATTTGTTGCAAGCCAGAACCAAGGTGATGCCCGCTACGGTCGGTAGTAGGACTGCGATTCTCAATGCCTTGGTCATCTCACTGCTTCAGTGCCTTCTCTCTTTCCAGTGCTTCTGCCGTCGCTCTCTTGCTGAATTCCGCGTACCATTCCCGCCATCGCTTGCCTTCGGGCGTGGCAGACCATCTTTCGCGCCGGCCGTCTGGGTCCAAGGTGTCACCGCTGTCAGTGAACAAGCGCCCGTAAAGTGCGTCTCGGCCTTCGTCACGGATCACCGCAAAATAGAAAGCCGCATCTACCATTTCACCGCATAGGGTCCGTTTGAAAGGAGCTGGGTCTGGCTCGTTCAAGAGACGCCGCTTCGAGAGCGCTTCGAGTATTTCCGGCACTTCCTTCCGTCCTGATATGCCCAGCCCCTGAATGCACCGCCCGGCCATGATCCCATAGTTGTCGGGGCCATAGCGCGATTCCCAACTTACATTCTTCTGCCAGAACCAAGGGTCTGTTCCCTGCTTGAGCAACTCGAACGCCTTCTGATTGCGCGCAGCCATGACGCCGACGGCAAAAAGGGTGTCCTGCATCATGCCGGCCTCGTTGGAGGACTCTTCGCCGCCGGTTAGTTTTCGTCCGGCGAATTCATCGGTCATCATGTGGCGGAGCGCCTCCACGCTGGCATCTCCGCCGACGAACGCCAAACCCCATACAAGCGAACCGCGATGGTTGATGTTGGTAGCGCTCTTGAAGGCGTCCAGCAAGATGCGCTCGTCACCGGGTTGACTGTTTGTCAGCAAAGAACGGGGCGGGAATTGATCGCGCTTCTCAAGGATGGAAAGGAGACGAGTGGGGATTGAAGGTGCGTTGGTTCGGTTAGCGTTACTGGCCTGAGTGATGACGCTTGTCGCTCCAGCAACCGGCATGAATGGGCGCCGTGGCGGCCCCACCCACCAAACGACTGCCAGCAATACTAGAACTACAGTTCCGGCGAGAAACAACACTTTCGTTTTCATGCTCAAAATCCGACTGACCTCATTGGCCTGGAATCGAAGCCCGTTCTCGCCGGTTGATTCTACGGCCTAACGTATCCGAGCCGACCCCCATTACCGCATTTGTTACCGGACCGGGGTTTGACACCGTGATCTGGCCCGTACCGTTCGTGCTGCTCTCGCCGCGATGATACAGGCCGCGCGTGTGCAAGTACTCGTGGGCAACGGTCACGGGATGATTTTTAGCGAGCAGAATCATGCGGGTTGGAGCAGTAAGACGGGCCATTCCTCCATAATCTACCACAGCGCCACCCACGCTTGGTGCGAATCTTATCGAGCGAACCTGACTCACGTCGGCGACCGCGTTGCTTGTCAAAATGCTGACGTTCTCTGGGGATGTGATGTCAAAAAACCTTGGTTCCCGCAGTTCCGGTGGAAACCCCGCACGCGGCGTGTTGGTGTTCCCCGCGAAATCGAAAAGGGAGAACTCGACGTAGGCCGGGGCGTCGTCGCTCAGGTAAAGACTGGCGACATTTGTGCTGACGGCCACCCTGGGGTCGTCATCGGGAATCTTGTCATCATTGTCTTTGCCTAGATGTTCGCTTGCGCCATGAAACGCGGTTTGCAAATCACTCAGCAAAGGCGCTTTGCTCGGCGCCGTCAGGAAGTTGGGATGGTAGGAACGCGTCA
>JANLTA010000976.1:0-3004 GCA_031362705.1 Gemmataceae bacterium
CGGAACCGGCCACGCTGCCAACGCAACCCGCCAGCCGGTCAATCAACTCTGCTTCCGTCATTTGCCGATGATCGATGGCGTAGACCACATCGTATCCAGCAGCCTGCAAAACTTGCCGGTACGGTCCCTCCATATTAATGAGCATGTGCGGGCCGATAAGAACGCGCGGCATGGCAAATCTCGCAGGTAGGCGACGCCGGTATGCTATCGCTCCGGGAGAATGCGAGAACCTTTTCCGGCGTTGTCCTGTCTATCGGAACGAACGGGACTGCCGAACCGGCTGGAACGGTTCACGAGATTTTTGCGATATCCTCCTTGACCTGGAGGCAAATTCGCCCGAAGATGGAGGAAGAACGACCAAACCGCAATGGGTGGTCCGGCGACGTTCCGAGCCGAAACCCCGACCGCATTGGGTGCGGTCCCGCGAATGGAGGTCCGCCACGGCGTCAACGTTGCCGTTTTGGATTCGACCTCCGTCACGTCATTAAAGGAGGTCACTTGGCCACAATGACCTTGGCCCGGACAACTTCGTCCGTTGAGTCTTTTGTCGATTCTCGCGAGCGGGCCTGCCTTTCTGCCCGCACCGCCGCCGCCAACAAGGGCCGCGATGTCCTTGTCCTCGATATGCGGCTCATCACACCGCTCTACGACTACCTCGTGATCGCCACCGGTGCCAGCCGCCGGCAAATGCACGCCATTGCTGAGGATGTGGACGCGGAGCTGGCAAAGCTCGGCGACCGCCGCACCGGCATTGAAGGCTACGAGGCCAGCCGCTGGATTGTGCAAGATTACGGGGACATCATGGTCCACGTGTTCGACCCGCCGGCCCGCGACTTTTACGCGCTGGAGGAACTCTGGGCCGACGCCCCGCGCGTCGACTGGGAACGCGAATAGTCTGCGAACCCGTTGTCCGTTGTGAGTGGTCCGTCGCATAATGACGGCATGGTGAGCGCGTTTGTCTCATCACAATGGACAACGGACAAGCGATGAATGTACTGAATCATTTGCAACAGATTTTCGCCCGCGCCCTCCTCGGCCTGACAAACGATCCCGACAAATACGCGGCACTCGTCAAACCTGTCGGCGACCCTAAGCACGGTGACTACCAGGCCAACCTGGCGATGTCGCTGGCCAAAGAACTTGGCAAGCCGCCGAAAGAAGTCGCTGCCGAAGTCATCAAGCGACTCGACGCCGGAGCTGTACTCGAAACGCCGGAGGTTTCCGGCCCGGGGTTCATCAATCTTCGCATCAAGACGGCATGGCTCGCCGAACAAATTCGCCTGATCGCCGCCGATGAGCGATTGGGCGTCGCGGAAACGACCAAGTCACGCACTTTTGTCATCGATTATTCGTCACCCAACGTGGCCAAGCCATTGCACGTCGGACACCTGCGCAGCACCATCATCGGTGATTCGCTCAAGCGGTTGTTGCAGTTTCTCGGCCATCGTGTCATTGCCGACAATCACCTCGGCGATTGGGGAACGCAGTTCGGCATGTTGATCCACGGCTACAAGCAATACCGCGACGACGCGGCGTTGCGGGCCGACCCGGTGCGGGAAATGGTGCGCATCTACCAACTGGTGCGCGGCCAAACCAAGCCCGCCGACAAGGATGATGACCCGAACGAGGATCGCGTCAAATACACGCCGGAGCAGATTGAGGAAGCCAAGCGGGTGCTGGCCATTTGCCGCGAGGAAACGCAGAAGCTGCAAGCCGGCGACCCGGAGAACGTCGCGCTGTGGCAGCAGTTCATGCCGTGGAGCATGGGCGCGATCACGCCGCTGTATGATCGGCTAGGCGTGACCTTCGATCACATGCACGGCGAGAGTTTCTACAACCCAATGCTGACCGACGTGGTTGATGAATTGGTCAGCAAGGGCATTGCGACAATCAGCCAGGGAGCGGCCGTGATTTTCCTGACGCCGCCGCCGGAGGATGGTTCCGAGCATCAGGCCGCCGCCGTCGTGCGCAAGGGCGACGGTGCCTTCACGTACATGGCGTCGGACCTCGCGACGATTCAGTTCCGCACGAAGGAATTCCATCCGGATGTCGTCCTGTACGTCGTCGGCACGCCGCAGAGCAAGCACTTCCAGACGCTGTTCGCGGTAGCCGAGCGCTGGGTCGACAACGCCATAGAGTTGCGTCACGTCAACTTCGGCTCGGTGTTGGGCAACGACCGCAAGATGCTTTCCACTCGCAACGGCGGGGCGGCCGAGCTAAGTGAGTTGCTAGAAATGGCTGTCGCCAAAGCCGACAAGCAATATCAGGACGCCGCCGCCGAACGGGCGACCCGCGACGACGACGTACCGGAACTCTCAGCCGAGCAGCGCAAACAAATCGCCGAGCGTGTCGGCATCGGCGCTGTGAAGTATGCCGACTTGAGCCAGCATCGCACCACCGACTACATGTTTAGCTGGGACAAGATGCTGGCCATGGATGGCAACACCGCGACGTACATGCAATACGCTTATGCCCGTTGCCGCAGCATCTTCCGCAAGGGCGGCGAAGACCCAGTCGCGATTCGCAACGCCCCGCCCACGCTGGACCTGTTGGACACATATGAGCGAGCGTTGGCCCTGAAACTCCTTCAATTCGAGGAAATGCTGCACGCGGCCGCCGCCGAATATGTACCGCATTACATCACGACGTACCTCTGGGATCTGGCCAAGACTTACAGCGGATTCTTCACCAACTGCCCGGTGCTGAAAGCGCCGACAGCCGAGTCGCGTCGTGCGCGATTATTGTTGTGTGACCTGACCGGCCGGACGATTCAACGAGCGCTAGGATTGTTAGGAATTGAAGTCGTAGAGCAGATGTAACCAGGCTTAATGTTGTCAGCGGCCTCCGGTTCCCCTCTCCCCTTGGGGCTGACCGCCCGACAGTTTTTTGCGGCTAGGAAGGGCAGAGGTAGATCATGGTGGGCCAATGGAAGGGAGAACTGGTCAACAAATCGTGCCAGGCGGCGAGTCCGAGTTGAAACAGGCTGAGTCGTCGATGTCGGCGT
>JANLTA010001041.1:0-5015 GCA_031362705.1 Gemmataceae bacterium
CGATTGGCACATTGCCAACCGCATGGCTCTAGTTCTCTGAACACCACCATCATACGCAAGTATCGTGGCCGCCAGCTTTCCACTCATGGCCGACTCATCGACGGCCCGACAAATCGCGCATCCGCCCAATTAACATGGTCCTGCACATCGGCACCCGCACCGAAATCCACATGTAACGATAATTCCTTCACACTCGACTTAAGTGCGACCACGACTCGTTTCGCTGGCTGCCCGCCGGTAAGTTCCACAGGCCCAAACACGTCCCGACCGTCCACTTTGGCGACGGCTGTCACGCGGCCGCGCGCACCAGCCACAGTATCCAGTCCCACCCATGTCTCAAAGCGAGTCGCACCGGGCGGTACGGCATACGCGACCAAACTCTGGCTGTGCATGCCGATGCCGCGATCAAACGCTTCGCCGCCGAGCCGCATCCAACCGCCGGCCGTGTTGCGATCGCGCGTAAATGGCCACGTTATGCTCAGGTACGGTGTGTGCTCGTATTGGATCACTTTGAGTTCGGACAAGTAGACGCTTCGCCCACCAACCATCGAAACACTCACGACATCAGCCAGCAGCAACCACACGGTCTGCCCCGCGGCCGACTTCCCGACAAGCCGGCCATCTTGCAGTGCCATTTCCGTGAGCGTGACGCGAGCGCCATTCGACAATGCCACATGGGCCAATGCGCCTTTCGGTTTAACATTGCGCGTCAGGTCCGAGCTCAGTGTGATCGCGGTCACACGTTCGACCGGCAGCTTTTTCGTTCCGCCAGTCGCTTCGACAACAATTGCTCCATTCTCCATGCTGACGATTGTGCCGCGCACCACGTCGCCGTTGTTCAATGTCACTTCATCGGATGATCGCTTCCGAACTGCCAAATCCAAATCACTCGCATTCGGCTCGGCCTCCGCTCGCGACTTGGTCAGCCATACAGCGACAAGCGCCGACAACGGCACAGTCACTTCCTGCTTGCTGCCAAACTCCGCCGCGAATCGCAGCTTGTCGTCGGCAATGCCCAGCACCTGTCCCGGCCAGCGGTCGCCATTGGCCAGCAACAAATGTGACCGATCCCACGGCGGCATTGGACGCACCGCGCCGACGCGCCGAAGTTCAATGAGATCGCTCGGCAGTGCCGAAAGCTCACCAACCACCGGTTCCGCTTTCGCTGCGACAGTCGCCTCGAAGCGCGGAGCGTCGGCCGCCACGAAACACGTTAATAACAACATGCCAATGCCATGCATGTAGTGCATCCTATGGGCACATGCCGCCGTTTCTCACAGCCGGCCTTGCCCGTTGGGGCAAAATCGGGGAAAGTAACGGCCGATCTTTGGACCGGGCAGGGACGCCGCATGTTAGAGAATCAAACCGACCGTCTGCAGCAACTCGAAGACGTCATGATCGAGTTGCAATCATTGCGCACGGGAACAAACGTCAAGTCCATGATCGTCGTGCAATCGGACGATCCCGTGGTCGAAGCTGCCCCGCCCGCGATGAGGCCCACACTGAGATCCAATAATCGAATGATTGTCGGCATCGGCGCGACTATCGTCGTACTCATGATCGGAATGCTCTTCATACGCAACCGGGCCGGCAATCATCCCAACACGCCAGCTGATGTCGGCACCCGTCTCGCGCAACTTAAACGGGCAACCGCGCAAGCCACGACCGGCGACATTGAGTCAGCGCTGCAACAAGTCGAATCGCTCACCGATGCTGACTGCACGCCGGCAGAGTTGTTGACCGCCGCCGCCGCATTCGCATGTGCCTCAACGCGATCAGCCCAAGATCAAACCCTGGCCGAACACCGCGCCGCCCGAGCCGTCCTGTTCCTGCGCCGTGCCGTCGCGCAAGGTCTTACTGATGTCAATGAATTGCGCGCCAACCGCGACTTGGCCGCATTGCAGGGTCGGGCGGACTACAAGAAGTTGCTAACCGAATTGAATCAACGCTGAAGGCGAGCGTCACAGCGTAAGCGTGACGTGGATTCATACGATGCAAGCCAGCGATCACGTCGAACTGCTACCATGTCTTCATGGCGAGCGCCGAAAAATACCTCCGGCCTGATGTCATTCGCCAGGTGGCCAGGCTGGACCTGAAGGCGAAGTTCATTGTCGAAGGGTTTCTCTCCGGGTTGCACGCCAGCCCGTTTCATGGCTTTTCCGTCGAGTTCTCCGAGCATCGCCGCTATGTGCCCGGCGACGATCTCAACGACCTCGATTGGAACGTCTATGCCAAGACCGACAAGTATTATCTGAAGAAGTACCAGGCCGAGACGAACCTCACAGGCTACCTGCTGCTCGATCTGTCCGCGTCCATGGATTACACCTATCGCGGAGAGATGACCAAGTTCGAGTATTGCATCTGCCTTTCAGCGGCGTTGGCCTACCTCATGATTCATCAGCAGGACCCCGTCGGGCTGATGACCTTCGACACGCAAATCCGCGCGAGTCTCGCTCCGAAGAGCCGGCGCTCGCAGTTGGCCACCATGCTGGGGTTGCTCGCCGGCTTGAAGCCCACTGGCCCCACCGACATCGCCGGTTGCCTTCACCGTGTCGCCGCCACCACGCGAACGCGCGGCCTCGTCATGCTGTTTAGCGATTTACTTGCCGACCCCGGACCCGTGCTGGAAGGCCTGTACCATCTCCGGCATCGTGGCCACGAAGTGATCGTCTTTCATGTGCTCGACGAGGCTGAGGCAGAGTTTCCGTTCACAGGTACGGTGGAATTCTCCGACGTGGAGTCGCCCGACAAACTCACCGTCGATGCGCAGGGCATCAAAGACGATTACCTGCAAGCCGTCAACGAATTCCGCGAACAATATCGCAGCAGCTGCGCCAAGGCCCGGATCGACTACGTCCCCACGCACACCGGCGTCGGCTTCGACACGGCCCTGCTCGGCTATCTACTGAGGCGACAAAGTCGGTTTTGAATTATCTTTGACCCTGGAAGGGTCGCAGCCATTAGCCGGTGGTTGAGCGCAGCGATACCACCGGGAACGACGGCAACAGAAAAAATCGACCCCGGAGGGGTCGCAGCGGCTGCGACCCCTCCGGGGTCAGAAGGTTTTTGTAAACGAATACCCCGGGTGCGCGAAGCGCGACCCGGGGCTAATGGCTGCGACCCCTCCGGGGTCCAAACGCAATCCGTACCGTTTTCGTGGCGCGCCGACTGAGAAATTGCCATGAATCTTGACGACGAGATCTGTTACTGCTTTCACATTTCCCGGCGCAAGTTGGTGAACTTCGCCAGGCACAATTTACCAAAGGTGCCGAGCCAGATGTCGGAGTGCGGCGGGGCCGGCACGGGCTGCGGCTGGTGTATCCCCTTCCTGAAACAGATTTTCGGGCAAGAAATGAGAAACGAGGCGCTCAGCCCGTTGGAACAACTCTCGCCGCACGAATATGCATGCCAGCGTGCCGACTACGTTCGGGCCGGCAAAGGCACGCCGGCCGCAGGTGCCACCCCCTTGCCGGATGACACCTGACTTGCGTTTTTCTCCATATATTAGACAATAGTAAGTGTGCCGACTGGCTGCTCATAGCTTCTTCCCCAGTCGCACGCGCTCGTACAGGAGTACATCCATGCGTCGTCGCGCTTTTACCCTTATCGAACTACTCGTGGTCATCGCTATCATCGCCATTCTCATTGGCCTGTTGCTTCCCGCCGTGCAAAAAGTGCGCATGGCGGCGTTGCGGACCAAGTGCAGCAATACGCTGCATCAACTGTCCCTCGCGGCCCACAATTTCCATGACTCCGTCGGCCGCTTCCCGGTCGGCTTGGCGTGGGATACGAACCCGTTCGGCGGTAACGCGGATACCAAACCGTATTTCTCGTCCACCGATTCCAGCCGAAACCTGATGATCGAAATGCTTCCGTTCTTTGAACAGGGCAACGTACAGGCCAAATGGGATTTCAACCGCGCCAACATCAGTAGCAACCTGTCCACCAGCCCCACATCCGGTGCGTCGGCAACGCTGATCAGCATTCTGATTTGCCCGGCCGATAACCTCAAGGACGTGATTCAAGGTGTCGTCACCAGTGGCTCCACGCGCTATTTCGCCATGAACAGCTATTGCGGCAACTCCGGCCAACGCAGCTATTTTCACACCCAAATGACAAACGACGGCATCTTCTACATCAACAGTAAAGTGCGCATGTCCGACGTCAGCGATGGCACCTCCAACACGCTATTCTTTGCCGAACGGTATCACTTCGATCCGGAATTTAACCGGATCTACCCGGCCTATCCCATCGAAGAATGGGGCGGCTGGGCCTGGGTGCAACCGCTCAATTCGGTGGCCGACTACCTCATCGGCGGCGGCGTAGCTGTTAACTGGAAGGTGCCGACCACCGCAGGTGTCGGTAGTTTCCCCGCCATCGACGACCGCCTCACCGCCATGGGCAGCGCCCATCTCGGCGGCTGCAATGTCGCCATGTGCGATGGCTCCGTCAGGTTCCTGGTCGATAACACCCCGCTGAACATCCTCAAAGCCATCAGCACCCGCCGCGGCGGCGAAGCGGTGGAGTTGCCGTAGGGTACAGCTACTGCACGCAGGCCGCCCGCTAAAGCTTCACTTTCCAGCACATGATCGAAAGAAAGCTGGTCGCTGGTTCACGTCTGGGCACAGTTCGGACGCGCCTAACCTCCAACGATAACATTTGGACTCCCTTCGACCATGTAGCCCAATCCACCGCAATGCTGATCTTGATCGTTGAGACGATGGACCCCCTTGTTATTGATCAGCACTGTGCCTGATCCCGTGAGCGCGGTCCACGTATTGGGGCCACAGCAAGCCGCATGGATTCCCACATCGCCGACGCGCAATGCCGGCATACCGTTGATTTGAACATCGTCGGACCCGATGATCGCCGGTCCGATCACCGGATGCGGACATGCTGGACACCCATGTGTATCTATCGGCGCATAGGACTTGTCACCTAACCGACATGCAGGTGGCATGACCTCACCTTCCTTTCGATTTGACGAACGATCAGCTCAGCGGCGCTCGACGCGG
>JANLTA010000003.1:0-6952 GCA_031362705.1 Gemmataceae bacterium
ACAGCAACGGCTTCGGCTTTTTCCTCAGCCGTGCTCGTTCTAGTCTGGCCTACTAACCAATCCCGGGTGCGCCGCAACGCTTCGTCCAATCCGACTCGTGGCGTGTAGCCGGTGAGTTCAACGATTTTGCTGATGTCAGGGACGCGCCGCTGCATATCCTCGAAGCCTTGTTCATAAGCCTGCTCATAGGGCACGAAGTCAATTCCCGCTGTGGAATTAGTAGTCGTGATGACGCGCCGTGCCAGTTCTTCGATTGTGACTTCATTGGGATTGCCGAGGTTGAACACTTCGCCGACGGCACGATCCGTATCGGCTAGGCGCACCAACCACTCGACCACGTCGGCGACGTAAGTGAAGCAGCGCGATTGCTGGCCACTGCCATATACAGTGAGGTTCTTTCCTTTGAGAGCTTGCGAGAGAAATCGAGGAACGACCATACCATAGTGACCGACTTGCCGCGGCCCAATCGTGTTGAAGAGTCGGACCACAGTAGTGGGCACACGACACTCTCGCCAGTAAGCCAGGGCCAGGAACTCATCGACCACTTTGGTCGCGGCATAGCTCCAGCGTGACTTGCAAGTCGGACCGAATACCAGGTCGCCGTCTTCGCGGAACGGGATGACGTTGCCTTTGCCGTAAACCTCGGAGGTTGAGAAGATGACCACCTTCTTGCGCTTTTTGGCGGCCGCCTTCAGGACCGCCTCGGTGCCGCCAATGTTGTTGGTAATCGTGGCCACCGGGCTATCGATGATGTTGAACACGCCGACGCTGGCGGCCATGTGGTAGATCACATCCGCCTCGTCCACGAGTTCCGACAAGTGGCGGCGTGCGGCGACGCTATGCGGCACAAACTCAAATCCCGGATCAGTTCGCAAATGTTTGATGTTGCGCACGCTGCCGGTGGACAGATTGTCCAGCACGGTCACGCGATGACCGTTGTTCAATAGCGCCTCGGACAGGTGCGAGCCGATGAAGCCTGCGCCGCCGGTGAGAAGGTAAGAAGCCATAGCAGTTGCTTTCCCTTATGCCTTGAGGGTAGTGAGCATCGCGCGTGCGCGACGCAGCGCACAGCGAAGTTGAAAATGCGCCTGGCCGCGACCTTGAAGATAGGTTCGCCAGCGTGTGATATTACGGTAGTACCACATTTCGATCCGGGGCAAGTCGTGAGGATCACAGGTGCGCTGTGCCCGGGCCATGGTGGTGCCCACAGCCAACTGGTAATGCCGCCCGATTTCCGCCCGCACTTCGTCGGATGTCCGGCCAAACGGCGCGGCAAAGCTAGAGACCGGCCGATCCACATGTTCCTCGATTTGCCGTTTCGATTCCGCAATCTCGACTTGTGCCACGCTGCGTGGTAGTGATGTCAGGTCTACATGACGAATACTGTGACCGCCAAAGTCGACGCCTTCACGGGCCAACTCGGCAATCGTGGGCCAAGACATCAGCGGACGACGATCGACACCCTGGTCCCAATCGGCATCGCCACCGATCTTGCCGGTCGGAAGAAACACGGTAGCGGACCAGCCGCGTTGCTTGAGTTCGGGCCAGGCAATGCGGGCAAAGTCCTCGTAGCCATCGTCAAAAGTCAACACTATTGAACGCGGCGGTAGTTCGCGTTCCCCGCGATACCAATCGGCCAGTTCGCTTAGCGCAATTACCTGAAAGCCGCACTCATGAATCACGCTCATCTGGCGAGAAAAAATCTCCGGAGCAATGCACGTCGGGCCACCACCATCTGAAATGGAGTGGAACATTAGGATGTTAATTTGGTCGGCTGACATGATCAATTGGCCATGGCCACGGCTGCCTCATCAAAATTGACGGCAGCCCACGGCACTTCGCCCCACTTTCTTTCGGCGCCACGCTGCAGGTAATCGAAGTACATTTTCATATGCGCTTCGCGCGTCCACCACTTCACAAACGACTGATAACCGTTCTCACCCAATTCATCACGCAATGCCGGTGTCGTGGCGACACGATGAAGAGCGTCCAGTAGTTCACCATCGGTTTGATACGTGAAGCCGCCGCCGCTGTCGCGCACCACCTCGGGCAACGCGCCAAGATCGCGAACAATAGCCGGCGTCTTGCGGGCAAATGCCTCAATGATGATCATGCCGAACGTTTCATAGGTGATCGACGGCACGACACAGGCCAACGCATGGTGATAAAGCGCGCCGAGTTCGCGCTGCGGTTTGGCGCCCAGGAAGCGGATGCGCGGATTGTCTTTGGCCCGCGCCTTAAGCTCGGCTTCGTAGGTTCCACTTCCCACGACCAATAGATCGTAATCGCCGACGCGATCCCAAATATCAATGAGGGTCTGCAATCCTTTGATCAGTTCCAGACGACCAACGAATAAGAAATAGGGTCGAGGTTGCGGGCGCGGTGCCGGTTGCTTCCAATCACTATCAGCACGCTCGATAAAGTAAGGCAAATGCTCAACCGGTTGCGGAAACCCGCGATCGGCGTGCATTTGCGCCGTGAACCGACTGGGCGACACGAATTGATCGACATGCTTGCTCGTCCGTTCCAACAAACCGGTATAGCGCCACAACTGCGGTGGCCGTTTCGCTTGAAGCGTGCATTTGAAGCACTCCGGCTTCTCGCAGGGCCGACTGTTGAACTTGTAGAGCACATGCGTCGGGCAGATCAGCCAATGTTCGTGTGTGGTGTAGATCTTGACAGGCCGACCCTGTTTCGGCTCCAGGCACATTGCCGTCGGCCCAATCAAGGACGTGTTGTGGTAGTGAATCACGTCATATGGCTTGCTGTCGAGTAGCTCCCGGAGCTTGCGCTGTTTGAGAAGCGGCCGACCAGTTTGTTGCGTCAGCAGTGGCGACAACCAGCCGAGGCGGCTGCGTAGCTCGTGGCGGATTACTCGCGGATGCTCGGCGAAGCGAATCTCCGGTTCGGCCGGGTGCTGCAAATGATAAGCATCCACGCAGTGAATCACATCGCAGTGATGTCCCAACTCGCCCAGCGCGTGGCAAAGGCGATGAATGTACATCGCGTCACCGCCGAAGCTGTACGGCGGGTAAAACGTGGTCAAATGCAGGAAGTTGAGTGGGCGGGTCACGATGTCACCGGGCACATCTCGTTGCGCGAAACACGTGAGGAGTGATGGTCACCCATCACATTCTGAATGACGTCCAGCAGTTGCAATGCGGCCGCGTCCCATGTAAGGCGACTTGCGGCCTCCAATCCAGCCTGGCGTAAGCGCGCTTGTCGATCAGAAGATTGCAGCACTTCTTTCAGCGCGCTTTCCCAACCCGCGCAATCCATCGGATCGACGAACACGCCGCCTTCGCCAAGCAATTCAGGCAGAGGGCTGGCTGTCGTGGCGACGACCGGACAACCACAAGCCGCGGCTTCAATCGCTGGCAGGCCGAAGCCTTCAAGTAGCGAAGGCAACGCCAACACTGTCGCCCGGTTAAGAAGTATCGCTAGGTCATCGTCGGGCAGGAAGTCGGTAAATACGACTCGCTGGCACACTCCAAGGTCGTCGACCATACGCCGGATCGTGCCATAGTAACTGTGAAAGACCTCGTTCTGATAATCACCGACCAGAACGAGTCGCACGTCGGAAAGATCATCGCACAACGCAATCTTTGCGAACGCTGCGATCAGCGTCTCCAAGTTCTTGTGCGGGTTGAAGCCGCCGACATAAACGATGGTCCGATTATCGGTAGCGAGTCCCAGTTCACGTAATCGCGTGCTAGGTTTCACGTCATCGAGAACACGAAAAGCCGGATCGCCCGCTTCGCCGACGACGTGGACACGATCCGCCGCGATGCCGAAATGTTCAACAATGCCGCGGCGGGAATGTTCGGACACAGTCACCAGTGCATCGGCCTGACGCCGGCCCAAGGCGACCTTGGCTTTCCAGAAAAGTCGGCCCAAAGGGCTTGGCAGCGTCAGATGCGGATACTTCTCGGCGATGATGTCGTGGATCAAGACCACCTTTTTCGCCCGACTCCAGACCGGCACATAGCTGTAGACGGTCGGAAACAGCACCAGATCGAACTGCCTATTGGACATTGCGCGACTCATGCGCCACATATCACGAAGGCCGCGCCGGCCACTCGAGGAAGCGGCGACGGCTGTCGGCTTTGACGATGATACGATGTGGCATTGCGCCATGGATGGCAGCGGCTCGTCGTCCACCGGCGCGTCAAGGACGAAGGTGTATTGGTTGTCGCGATCATTGCGAACTGCGGCGCGCAACAGCGCTCGGGCATGACGGCCATAGCCGCGTTTGTTGTGCCAACAGGTTGCATCAACGCCGATGTGCACTTGTTACTTTGATCCCTAGAGCGAAGCTTCGCGTCCGGTAAGATAGCCCATGAATTCGCCGAAACACCAAACCACAGTCAGCACGACAAGATGAGGCATTGCCATCACAAGGTGTCGCCGGTGGTTTGATCTTATCGCCTTTTTCACGGTTCGAAACAGGACGATTAACGGGATTAACGGACTTAGTAAAATGTAGGTTAGCCGACTGGGCAGCGCCATTTCCCGTGTTCGGATGACGCCAAATAGCCGACCCCAGCTATAACGTTCGATGATTAGTTTGACGATTTCGAGTTCCCCACGACTGTGTGTTACAACGATTTGTGGTCGCTGCCAAAGGGTAACACCCAAGCGATCCAGTGCCCAGTTGACTGTGACTTCCTTGTAACGATTCTGCCAAAGTTCTTTGACCGCTTCCAATGCGGTTCGTTTGTACGAGACATTGATATCCGTCAGGTAGACTGCGGGCCCTTCTTTGAGCGGCGGTTGATGTCGGCCGAAGTCTTGAAAAAACACCGCCCAATTCAACGGCCTTTTGGCACCATGCTCAACCGCACCTCCGACGACGCCGTAAGGCAGCGCATGGGCCGATAGAACCTGTTCGACCCAGTCTGAAGCAGGAATCACACAGTCTTGAACCAGGGCCAGGACTTCGCCCTTCGCCGCGCGCAACCCGAATGAAGATCGACAATCATAAAGTTCGTGTTCCGATGCCTGAGTGCGCAGCGGAGCAGACGTTGCGACTTCTCCCATGAAAACAAACCGCACATCGGCGAAATCTGTTTGGAGATGCTCGACTTCCGAAATCGTTGAATCATATGGGACGATGATCTCAACGAGTTGCCTTTGCGTTTGCGGAACTAGGTGGCTGAGGCAACGCCGCAAGAATGATCGGCCACCGACAACCGTCACGATGACGGAAAGTCGAATGCTGTCCGATTGATCGCTGAGTCCGTCATCCATGATTGTGGCCTTAGTCTTCAACCACATGGGATTCGAATTCATGCCGATAATCAGACCACCGCTTGCGGTCAAACGTGCCATCATCCGCAGTGCATTTCACAGCCGCGTAAGCCATGGCCAGCGTGTGGTGCGTGTTGTCGTGGGCGAACAACCCTTGGCGGCCCAACGTGACGACGCCGTCGAGTTTGCCTACCCAATCGTCCAGTTTCTCAAAATGCTGCCGATAGCCACGTGCATAAATCGGATAAGCCTGTGGCAAGCGCCGCGAGACCACTTGGGGTATCGGCACCTGGATCGGTATCCCGGCTTTCGCTAACGCATCGCGGACGAGTTCTCCAAGTTGCGCATCGCTGAACTTCCAGACATCGTCAGTCGTCGAACAAGGTAATTCGGCACACAACACCGTGCTGCCCGGCCGGTTGGCAAGGCAGTAGTTTTTCGGCTCCGAAAGCCGTGTGATCTTGATCGCCGCCTCAGGAAAATAGTGAGCATCAAACTCCGTAAACCGTTCGGTGTCGAGTACCAGATAAATCAGAATCATCGAGCGGTATGCCAGTGCGGATGCAGCCGCGATGACTTCGGCCGGTGGCCCGGGTCGAACCAGTCGAATGAGCGCGGTTACCGGAATCGTGGAAAGCACTAGCCGTGACGGGATACTCTCTTGACCCCCGGCGACTCCTACCGCGACCGCTCGACCATTCTCCATATCCACCGATGCAATTTCAGCGTTGAGTCGTATCTTCGCACCGGCATCGCAAGCGGCGCGGTGATATGCTTCGCTGATCTGGCCGTACCCACCTTTCGGATAATAAAAACGCCCCGCGCCTGGTCGTTTTAGTCCGGGCACGAGCTTGAGCACCTTGCTGACGAGCTTTGTCAGCGAGCCGGCCGACACGCGCCGCCGTGCCTGCTCGGCATCAAGTTCAACGGGAGATACGCCCCAAATCTTCTCTGCATAGGGGAAATAGAAGTCGCGGCAAATCGTTTGGCCAAGTCCGCGCTGTAGGACAGTGGCAAAGTTCTCGTCGCCGGCAGGCTTGCTTGATTTCAGTATTGAATCGCGCAGCACACCAAGGATGAACGTCGGCGGCGTGTGCAACGCCAGGTTGGCGGGCTTGAGCGGAAAGTGTAACCAACGTCCACGGAGCCGAATCCGACCGTGTCGTGGCCGGTCCAATAAATCCGGCCCCAAGAGCGCTTGGATATCGGCAAGTACATCGGGCGGGCAACTCGGATGCAACCGGTGACTGCCGTAATCAACGTTCAGCCCCGCCAACTCGAAGCTGCCGGCATTTCCGCCGACGGCGTCGTTTCGTTCGAGAACCGTAACGTCAAAATTGCCTCTGCGGGCGAGCTGAAGCGCAGCTCCCAAGCCTGCCGGCCCCGCTCCCAAAATCACAACGGGCGTTTGACCGTCATTCACGCTACGGTCGCCGTCTCTCGAGTGACTGATGCGACACGGTTGGGCATGGTTACGGTCAATCCACCAATCAGACTGCCCATGGTTAAGATCGCTTGCCAGTAAAGACTGGTCGCCGCCACCGCGGCTGGTAGTGCGCCGAACGGCCGCATGAAAAACACCAGGGCCGCCTCGCGCACGCCTAATCCGTTCAAGCTAAAAGGCGCTAAGGCAATGAGTTTGGCAAGCGGCCAAGCTACTAACCAAGCTCCTACTTCCGCATCGACGCCAGCCGCCAGACCG
>JANLTA010000124.1:0-2708 GCA_031362705.1 Gemmataceae bacterium
CAAGCTGCAACGCGATCTCACGGCCACACAGGGCATTGCCCGCGACGTGACCAGCCGACTGGACCAGATCAAACTGGCGTTGGATATTACACCGGCCGCAACATCAGAAAGCCGCGAGCGTGTGCGCAAGTTGATTACCGAACATCGCGTGAATCTTCGAAAGCTGAACGGCGACGGGGTTCTGGCCGGTCGCAATGAAAACGTGCCGATGTCCATCGCCGAGCGTGTCGGCGTTGCCAGTGGCGCGACGCGAACCATCGTCGCCAAGCCAACTGGTACACAGCGGGAACAGTATGCCATCGCCCGCAAAGAGTTGGACGCCGAAAGCGCGGCGATCAAGAAGCGTTTGGAATCAGATGTCAAAGAACTGGAAGCGTTGCTTGATAAGTTGGGTGCGCCGTGGACGCCAGGGCGCTTGCCGGGCGGAGGCGATAAATAACGCACCGCGGAGGACCGCTCAATCCTGCATCAAGCCCGCTGTGGAGACATGTGCGGTGAGTTGCCAGCTCACGTCTTGAGCAATCCTCTGCACGAAGATCTCGCGGAAGCGCTCCACCGACATCTCGTCGTCAGCGGGAATCGGGCCTCGGGCTTTCGGGTACTCGCAGATCAGTTGGCGTTGATGCACCGGGCCCTCATCGGACGATTTGGCCACGTCAGTCACAGTCAGGTTGATTGCGCCGCGGCCGTGAAAGAGGGCCTTGCGGCTGTCGCGTTCATAAAGTGTCATGTTCTTGACTTCAACATCGATCACGTAATCCACGTCAAATTGTCGGCCAATCTCCGTAGCCCGCAAGGTGCGCCATCCCGGGTTGTTCGCCTTGTATTCTTCAACTTTGAATACAGGAACGATCTTGATCTTTTCCTTGTTGGCTTTGCATTCCGCTTCGAGTTGTTTGCAGATCGCCGTAGCCATTTGTCGTTCGACGCCGAGCAAGTCGGCCTTGGATTCCTGAATCATTGTCACCAGCACCATCACGTGATTGGTCTTCTTGCCGCTGCTGCCGACCTTGAACTCCGGCGGAATTTTGTCATCGACGCCGAACAGCATGAAATAGGCGCCAGTGAGCGGATTGCAGCCGGAGGCCGCGAAGGCGAATGCGACGAACACGGCGGCGAAACTCAATTTGTACAACGGTCGCATGGCTATTCCCTTCCTTGGGATCGATTCAGTTCAGCCGCATATCCACGGTATGCCTACCACAATGGTCCAGCGCACGACCGCCACGGCGATAGTGGCAATCAGGCCACAGATCAAGTACGTTTCGACCCACCGACGTAGCGGCCAACTGCCGCGAAGGCTTGCCCATAGGCACCATGGCGCGAACAACATGAGGCCGATGGCCAACAGCGTGCCGCTCGGGTTGGCTCGTAGCGAGGCCGGCACGTCACCGTGTATCAGCAGCGCGAAGCTCGTGGTCATGCCGCACGTGGGGCACGGCCGATTGAACAGCACCACGAAGTTGCACGGTGCCATGCCCAATTGCGTGTGGGTCGCCAGTCGCAACGGCATGCCGTTGGCGTCGTATGGTTTCAACCACGCCGCCACCGCAAAGATGGCGACCAATATTGCCACATTGAGTAGCAATATACCCCGCACCCAGAGGCGCAAGTCCGCCTGCGCAGGCTTGTTCGTTCGGTCGATCCGCTGTTGGGTGGGCACCATACCGTGAAGATTCAGAAATGCAAGGCGGGTTGACAAGGGTCAGGCGGCATCGCGGCGCGAAGCGCTCCCCTCCGCAAGCTCCGGGTCGCGGCTAACCGCAACGCGCTCCGCATGTTCCGCGCACCGGTCCATTTCATGTTGAACGATCTGGCGGTATTGTTCCAGGATATCGCGGTCTGCATCGCGTGGAACAACGATGGGCTGCGACGTGACACTGATTGCTTTGCGGAACGGTCGTGGCAAACAAAAACGATCCCAACTCTTTATCCGCCACGGTCGATCGAAGCCGACGCCCCACGCGACGATGGGCATGCCGGTCCGCGACGCCAAAAAGACCGATCCCAATTGCACCTGCCGCCGCGGTCCGCGCGGGCCGTCCGGTGTGATGGCGAGATGCCCGCCGTCTTCGATGCGCATGACGCCGCGCAGAGCTTCGATGCCGCCTCGGGTCGTGGAACCGCGCACCGTCTTCATCGTAAGCCAATGCGACACCTGGGCCACCAACTCGCCGTCGGCATGTTTAGAAATGAGGACATACACGTTGGGCCGCGAATAATGGTAAGCCGGTATCAACAGATTTTCATGCCAAAACGCATAGATATACCGGCCAGTGAACCCCGGCTGCGTCAATTCCAGCGGCGGCCCCAGTGGCACGTACTGATATTTGCACAGACCCATCCACCTGCGAATGCTCCACGCGATGACGCGCGCGGCCATTGAAATTAAAAGTGGATGTCGCAGCTTCATCGATTCGGCTTCCTTGCCTCAGTCCGGCCATTCGCCGGAAAACAATTCAACGGCCGGGCCGGTCATGTAAACATGGTTATCGCTTTCCGACCAGTCCAATCGCAGATCGCCGCCGGGCAGATGAGCCAGGACCTGCCGACCAGTCCGCCCCGTCAGGACACCCGCAACCGTGACCGCGCATGCTCCGGTGCCGCAGGCTAATGTGATGCCGCTGCCTCGCTCCCAAGTCCGCATGGATACTTCATGCGTCGAGATGACATGGGCAAAGTGGACATTGATGTGATCGGGAAACCAC
>JANLTA010000071.1:0-9619 GCA_031362705.1 Gemmataceae bacterium
CTTAGCCAGGAACGGGCTGGAGGGCATGACCGAGCCGGTGGTCTTAAAGCTATTGCGTGAGACTTTCCAGAACGTTCCGTAGTCGGACCAGAGACTCATCGGCGTCGTCTCCCCGGAAGTGCGTAAGCTGCCCCGGAAGCATATCCGTTTTTCCGAGCCGGGCAACGGTAACCGGCTACTATGGCTTCGATTCCGGAAAGCAGAGATTGGGAACCGGAGCATCCAGCGTTGCCGCCGGCTTCACGCCAGCCGCTTTGGCGAACACTGCGGCGATAGCCTGCGGCGTCACCGCGTCGGCGCTTTTTTGCGCCGGCATGCCGGGGCCGAAGAAGAGCAACGGTACATGCGTGTCGTAAGAATGCGGCGAACCGTGGGTCGTGCCTGTCTCGTAATCCGTGCTGAGATAGTACGGCTTCAATACCAATCCCAGGTCTCCGGATCGGGTAGGGTTGTAAGCCTTCTTCATGCGCCGCGCGAGCGGGTCGGCCGTGTCGTCAGTCGCTTCAATTTCAGCGCGTGTGTACGCTGCCAACGCCCATGGCTGTTTCCTCACCCAGAAGGCCAAGCCGTTGGCGACGAGCTTCGGATCGAGATTACGCGCCGCGATCTTCCGGTGATTGAGATACACCCACGGGAAAGCGTCGCTATCGATCCACTTGGAAGTCTCGCCTTCGCGCTTGCCATGCCTTTCGTCAAGAAGTTCCTCAATCTGCTTCCTCAGGTCACCCGGCTTCAAGCGCTTGGCGTCGAGGCCCCGGGCGGCCGAAACTTCGGGTATGGGGCAGATGCCGTGATCGGCCGACAATGCCACGACATACTTACCCGGACCCACCTTCTCATCGAGCATCGTTAACAATTTGGCAACACAGCGGTCGGCATTCAGGGTGATATCCAACACCTCTTGCGAATCCGGGCCAAACGAATGGCCGACGATATCGTTCGCGGAGAAGCTAATACTGAATAAATCCGTTTGTGGTCCCTGACCGAGCTTCATGGCGTCGAATGCCGTCGTTGCGAAGTCGAGTAGCAAGTCATTGCCGAACGGCGAACACGTCACTTCATCGTAATACTCCTTGTCCGGCTTCAGCTTGTTCAGGGACAACGGATGTGGGAACGACCGGCCCATCTTCTTGCTGACGCCTGCGGTCTCGCACATGACCTCATCGGGGCCGGCACGTTTTACGTAATCAATATCGGTGCGCGATTTGTTCCATATCTTTCCGAACCAGGCATCGCCTGGCTTGCGATCATTGAACGTGTATACCCAGTCATGGCAGCGCTCGCGATACCACGTGGAAGTGACAAATGTGCCGGTGCGTGAGTCAAACCAATAACAGGCATCGGGCCGCTTACCGCCGGGTAAGCACGCCGAGCGATCCTTCAACGACACGGCCACCACCTTGGATTTGCCGCCGGATTGATCCTTCAACCAATCGGCTACGCCGGTCGCAGTCATGCGTTCCGGTGAGCCGCCTTTAGGTGGATCGGAGTCAGAGTTTTTGGTGCTCGTGGCCGGTCGCGTCACCGTGTATATCTTTTCAATCCGCTCGGTTGTCGCGCAGTACACTGTCTTGCCGATTGACCGGTCGAACCACTCGTTCATGATGATGCCATGCCGGTCGGGCGAACAACCGGTAAGCAGCGATGCGTGCCCCGGGCCGGTCATGGTACAGGCATAAGGGTAATGGCAATCGGTAAACCACAGCCCGTCGTCCATCAGGCGCTTCAAGCCGCCGGCCGGGTAAAGGTCAGCCCACCGACCAGGGTAATCGCCACGCATTTGATCGAATACGATTAACACCAACAATTTTGGCCGCGTCACATCGGGTGCAACCGCTTGAGGCGATGCCGGCGAACACCCCGCCAGAGAACCGGCAAACAATAGGACGGCAAGACGCGCTGGCATGATCGATTCCAAATCCGTTTCCGAAGCTGCGACACGATCAGGATAGTGCGGGCGCGGGTTGAATCGTAGGGCGGCAGGAAGATATTCACATTTTGGTCGCGCCGTAAAGCGAATCAATCCGGGCGGCATGTCGGCGCGTCTCCAACAGGCCGCTCAGTTCTCGCACTTGATGCGCCAGCGACTCGACCCGCTTGCGTTCAACAGCCACGTCGGCCGCCACCGCGCCTGGCACCGGCAAATAAGTAGCCGCGAGTTGCTCGCGGGTGTTGTCTTCGAGCCGTTTGCGGAATCCCGAGCGGATCGATGGCCAGCGCAGCGGTAGGAACAAGTGAATCAACACGTGAAACACCATTAATACGGCCAGCGTCAGCACAAAGGGAACCAGCACCGTGCCAAGCGTGAGCTGGTAATCCTTCACCATGAACCAACTCCATATCAACATGACGACGGAGCCGACGAACGTAAGTTCCGGCACAATGTTGGCCAGCAACACAAGACCACCGCGCATCCAACGCCTTCCACCCGTGGGATTGACCCATTCGCGCTCGACGGTTCCGAGCGCATCCCCGACCGCGCCACCGAGTTGCCCGCGCCAATCGAGCGCGGTCAGTTGCTTCAGCCTCGGTGCGAGTAGTTCCGGCGGGAAGCCGTGCCCGTCGGCATCCACCAGCAGCCGATCGCCCAGGGCATGCAGCCGTGCGTCTAACCCACGCTTGCCGGCGGCGACCAGCACCCCACGAGTCAGGCTGTCGATATTGAAGTTGCCGCCCCCGGACTCATTCGAACCACTGGCCAACGGGTTCTGCAACTTGCTGCCGATGAACTGTAGCCGGGTGACCACGCCGAGATAGCCGGCCATCAGGCGTTGAAATCGTTGTTGACCCGTCAGCCGGAAATGATGCTCAATCTCGCGCTGCTGCGGTTCCAAAGTATGCAATAACATTGCCGATAAATCCTCGGCCTCGCTATCAACTAATGCCTCCCAGCCCGGCGTCGTCTCCGCGGCGATGGCAATGAGGTTGGGTGGCTTGGCTTGTTCAAGTGCCGCCGCCAGGTGTTCGAGCAGTTGCCCAACACCGCGTGCCTTCAGCGATTCAATCTCCAGGCGTGTCAGCCCATCTTCCAGCCATTGCAACAACTGTTGGAATTGTTCTCCCTCCGGCGGTGGCTCGGGGTTCTTGTCTACCCAATGCTGCGCCGCAGTTCTGAAGAGCAACGGGTCGGCAAAGCCCTCATCCTTCAAGTCGCGCAATAAGTCCTCATCGGGCCGCATGCCACCAGACGTGGACCGGGTGCAGCGATCCCATTTGTTTAATACGAAGGCAAATGCTCGGCGTTGCCGTTGCGCCTGAAACAAATCCCAGCCAAGTCGATCATGGTACTTTTCCTGCGACCCGACATACAACACGACATCCGCGACAGGTAACACCGCCAGCAGACGGTCGCGGTTTTCCTGCTCGTTGCTATCCAGGTCAGGTGTGTCGACGAGGACCTTTTCACGCAGCTCCTCACGATCGTGAGCTACGAGCCGGCACTTCCTGAGTGCCGGCTCGAGGCGTTCCGGTTTGACGCTGACATGGTGATATACAACTGCATCGCGCGTGGTTGGGCGGGTGAATGCGGCCTGGGCAATGGCTGAGCCGGCCAGGGCATTGAGAAGCGTTGATTTGCCGACACCGGTACCGCCCATCAACACGATGGCCAACAGCGGCTGTTCCAAATCCAGATCTTCGGCTCGCCGACGCAAGTCGTCGCGCAAGCCTTCGAGGTTGGCCCGTACCAGCGGCTGCAAGGGCATTCGCCGCTCCGGCGCGGTCAGCCAGTCGCTCAATTCGCGCTCCAGGCCTCGGAGTGCGGGCACCAGCGTTCGCAATAACGGCGGCGTGGTCATGGAGTGATCTTCGCCACGGCGTCTTCAAGCTTAACCAAGGACTGCGGAATGCGCGTCAGGGCGAGCTGCAACCGCTCATACGAGGTGCCGCCGGTCGCCGGCCACTGAGCCAGCCAATCGCCGATGGGCCGGGAAATGTGCCGAGCGACCAGTTCGCGCTGCCGTTGCCGAGCCTTTTCCTTTTGCAACTCGACGTAACCCGCGCCCAGCCATTCGACAAGTTGTTGCGAAATCGCCGCGGCCAGCGGCACGACGATAAAATCGTGCCAGCCAATGGTACCCATGAGGAGGCTGCCGGTAATGGCCGCGATGTCGAGCGCGAACTTGCCGCCACGGAGGGTGTTCAACTTGCCGGGTGATTTTTCCAGGTCTTCATAGATGGCCCGTGCGGTGGCGTCGATCTCTTCGCGCTGGCCACCCTGAAACTCTTTCAATCCTTGGATGTAACGATCGTGCAGGATCTTGCTCAAGTCGCCTTCGAAGCCGCGGACGGCCTGTGCCCATAAGTCGTGGCGCTTCTCGTTGGCCAGCGCATAGGCACGGACTTGATCCGTCCACGCGGCAAACGCGGCATCCAGCACTGGCTGTTCTGGAATTGCGACAATACTCGGCGGCCCGATCATCTTGCCGATGAAACTCTTGACCAGTCGATAGGGTGTGCGCACCACATGCAGCGCGGAGGACAGGAACTTGCCGACGCCGGGCAGTTCCAACATGTCGATGAGTCGCACCAGCGCCTCATCGAAGCGATACAGTTTCGCGCCGCTGAGAAACTCACGTTGATATCGATCATCGAAACCAACTTGTCCGCCACGAACGAGCGCGGACCATTCATCAAGTGCCGTCACGTCGTCGCGGGCCGATTCCATCAGCGCATCGGCAGAACGACTGAGAAAGCGCATTCCTGTGACCACGCTTTGTTGGCGCAGTTCGTTCGGATTCTCAGCCAGCACCGTCATTTGATTCAGTAACGGAATGCGATAGCGTTGGGCGAGCATCACCGGATTCGCCAACTCCTGCGGCGTCAGATGCGGGACCGTCAACACGGCAACCCGGCCACGCGGCAAGTCGCTCAGCACTTCTTTCTTGAAATGTGCTGTTAGATCGTCCGCTTGCAGCAACGTCATCTTGGTCAACACGACCACCACCGGTTTGCCGGCTTGCAAGAACATGCGCAGGTATTGCGTCGGTACGGCGTCGTTGTAACGCTCATCGGAAGCGACGTACACGATTACATCCGCGAGCGCTGCGATCTCCAGTAGCCGTGGCGCATAGTCAGTCGCTGCCCATGTGGTCATGTCGGGGCAATCCCAAACGACAAACTGTTGCAACAACCGCGTATCGTCGCCAAGATCGAGCTTGCGGACTTGAAACAGATTCTCGTCGATGTTCGATGGGCCAGCGGTTTCCAACAAACGCAGCGGTCCGAGGAATCCGACGTGGCTCGGCCAACCCGAAGTGCCGCCCGGATGTGTGTAGGCGATGGGATGTCGCGTGAACCCGGCCTGGGGGTTGGCCTCGGCCACGTTGGCCCCGCACAACAAATTGGCGACCGTACTCTTCCCCGAACCGGCCCCACCGACCACGGCGGCGTGCAAAGGCGGCGGCTTCAAGTCCTGAATTGCCGGGTCAATCTGATTGCGTACCAGGCCCGCCGCGAACCGCAGCAACACCGCACGATCCGCGCGGGACGGTTGCCGGCGGGCATGTTCTTCGAGCCAACCAAGGTCGTCGGCCAGGTCCGTGCTGAGTGTGCGATCCGGCAAAGTCATGCGGCGATTCTAGCGAATGTCCCGCATAACCGGAACGCTGACCGGAGGAGCAGTTGCTAATGGCGATGACATGCGAACGGGTCAAACCGAATGGACCGGTCGCGCCTGCGTATCTACTTCTTCCCAAACTCTCCTACAGGCTTCATCAGCTTGGCACTGTCGGCTTCACTGAGAATTACGACAGCACCGTCTCCGCCTGGCACCGTGGCATACAGGCGTTTGGAATCGCCTTCGTAGCGGCCCAGATGCAGCGTTGTCGTTTGTCCGCTGCGGGTCTTGGCAATGATGATTCGCACCGGCGGTTCTAGGCCGAAGAGTTTGAGGTCGCCTCTTTGATCGACGACATAGCGCTCGGCTTTCAAGCCGGCAAGACCGGCCAGCACTTCGCTGACCGCTTCGGCTTTCACGGGTTGATCCGGCCTATCGGCGAATTGCCAGCCGAGTTCGCCCTTGTTCATGATGGTGGGCACGCCGCCGGTGCCGCTGTTGATGATGAGCGTGTCGGCCTGCGCGACATCGACGTTACCCCACAATGCCCGGCGACGAAACTCCGCCAGCACGCGGTTGGACATGCCGACGTCCAGCTTTCCGACCAAACCGCTATCAGCAGTCTTTACGGCAATTCGACCATCGGCTTCTTTTTTGCTCGCAAGCAGCTTCAACACTTCTTTGTCGCTCTGGAAGAATGTCAACGCCACCTCGGGTTTGTCGAGGCCAAATGGCTTCAAGTCGGCTGGCCCGTCGGCGACCAGTTCCTCGGCTCGCAGTTTGCTCGTTACGAGGATCAGATCATCAAGATCAAACGATTCGGCATCGCTTACTACCGGCGCGGTCATTTTCCACGAGCCATCGACCTTGGCGAATGTGGCCGTTCGTTCGCCGCGGGTGACAGTAACACGATCGGCATCGATAAATGTCGCCATCTTGCGATCGCGATACTTGATTGGATCAGCCGTCAAGCGCGAAGCCAGCGGATCGCTGGCCGAATCGGAAATCAGATACACCGTGTCTCCGGTACCGACCCGCGCCGGTCGGCCATCCGGTGTCGCGTTACCGAGATTCAGCAGCATTTCGCGCGTTTTTCCATCACTCTCCTGAATAACAAGAGTCAATGTCGCGGCCGGCGGGTCCAGGCCAAAAGGCTTGAAGTCCTTGACGGCCAGCCCGGCCACTTTCACAGCGCGCAACATCGACAGCCGTTCCGTCATTTCCGCAAGCGCAGGGTCGTCCGCGGGGACGGCCGATGGCTTGGTCATTTGCCACGAGCCGTCTTTCTTCTCCAGTGACAATTCCTGACCATTCATCGTCCGGCGAACGCCGACGAGGTCTTTGCTCGGGAAGCTCATCATCCCGCGATCGACAAGTTCCAGAGCCGCGCGACCAAGTTCCTGCGACACGCCGACCGGCAATACCGCGATGGCCGGAGAGTCATCAACGCGGGCATAACGTGCCTGCGGATTACCTTCGACCGCACTACCAAGCGTGACTGTATGCGTGATCGTCTTGTCGCCGGCCGGTAGCGTGACCTTCACGACGGCACTTGGTTTGTCGAAGCCATACTTGGCATTGTCCTGCGGTCCATAGGAAGCAAAGCGCGTCGCCCGCACATCAGAAAGGACTGCGACGATTCCTTCAAGTACACCGCGGTCACCGACGGCCGGGGGGCTGAGCGAATCGACGAGCCACTTACCATCGTCCTTCTTGGCCGACCAGTTCCCGGCAGGACCGGAACTTTCCAGGCGATTAACTTGTCGAACATCCAAGCTCAATAGCCGTCGATCCAGCAACTCCAGCGCGGGCTTGTCCAACGCTTCAGTCGTTGCACCTGCCAACACAAACACGCCAGGCACATTGTCGAGCCGGGCAAAACGGCTTGGCTTCCCTTCTTCGACCGGTTTACCGATAAACAGTCTCTTGACGCCCGACGGTTCCTCGGGTCGTTCGCCGACCATTGTCGCCGTCAACGTAATGGCCGGTTGATCCAGTCCGTACTTGGCCAAGTCGTCACTGCCATGTGCCTCGAATCGTTCGGCCCGCGGCATACTTGCCGCATCCAGCATCGGTTGAACGACGGGAAAGTGTGCCATCGCCTCAAACGGCCCGGCAATCTTCCACATCACACCGTCGCGATTCAGAACATAACTCTCTGCCCCCCGAGCAATTTCAATCTTCTGCACAGTAATTCCGGCCGCCTGCCACAACTGCAACGGCCGGAATGCCAGCGACGTTTGATCCAGCGTGGTCTTCAACGTGTCGCGCAATGAAAACACCTCCGGTGCATCCGCGAGCTTGGCATACACCTCAGGCTTGCCTTCGCGCGGCTTTCCGACCAGCAGTGTCTTGGCGCCGTCTTGCCACGTGAGGGTTGCCTTCAACGTCGGCGCATCCAGGCCATATGTCTTGAGGTCATCGGCCTTGGGTGCGAAATTTACAAACTCGGCCGCCTCCAGTTTGGCCAGCTCGCCGGCAAGCGTGTTGGCTTTGCCCGCGTCAGCTTTGGCGCTCGTGGGGGCCGCCAGCGACCACACGCCGTCGGCTTGCGTCAGCGCAAATGCATCATTCGATCGCTCGATGTTGATCTTGGTGATTTGTTTCGCCGGCACATCAATAAGTCGCCGGCTGCGATACGCCAGCACCGGACGATCCACGAGCTTCAACAAGTCGTCGGCGACCGCATTGATGCGTGAGCGCCCGGGGATTTGCACATACAGCTTCGCCTTCGCCACGTCGCTTTTGCCGAGCCGATAATTGATTGTGCGCGTCGTGGTGTTTTTCGGCGCTTCGGGCGTCGCACCCGGTAGTTCTTCACTGATCGTCAGCGCGACATTGATGGTTGGCTCACCGTCGGCCAGGCCATACGGTTTCAGGTCGGTTGCTTCGATCACGTCGGGGCCACGGGCTTGTAACTCCGCGAGCTTGTCAATCAATTCACTGACCTTCGGCCCCTCGGCTCCGGCCTGCACTGGTTCGAGCAATTGCCATTTTGTATCGCCGGCCGAGTCCTTTTCGCGCACAAAGACCAATTTGTGGTCCTTTGAGCCCACTTCGAGTTTCTTCACGTCGGCACTCTTGAATCGCGCCAACTTGGCATCACGCAGGTCTGCGGGCTTGATGAACAAGTCGGCAAACTTGTCAGTTCGCAGCTCGAACACTTGAGGGTTATTTGGCAGCTTGGCGTAACGATACTCTTCCCGAACCGGCGGTGGGGGCGGAGGCGGCGGCGAGAACGGGTTCTGCGGCGGCGGTGCGGGCGGCTTCGTTTCCTTCACCCGCGATACTTTGCCTATCAACACCTTGAGTTCATGATCGCCGAACTTGACCGACACAGTCCGTTCCGGCATGTCCAGCCCCGTTTTGTTCAAGTCGGCTTCATTCAGAAACGCCTCCACCCACAACTCGGGCACCGCCGCCAACACGCCACGGAATTTGTCTGGGTCGGCACGATCCATCACCGGCGTGGTGATTTCCCACGCACTGGCCAGTTTTTCAACAGTTGTCTGCACCGGAGCGCTTGATTTTGTCTTCGCTTCGGGCGGACTGGTGCGCTTCATCGCCCACGCGCCATCCGGGCCAGACACGCTCACTTCGGCGGCATCCAGCAGGGCCACGGCTGATGGTGCCAACTCGCCTTCGCCACTCATTGAGCGCGTGCCGTCGCTCACCTTGGTGCGAACGACGGCAGGAAACAATTGCCGGCGCTGAAAGTCTTCGCGTGTCTTGCGCAACTTCGGCAACAAGCCGGGTTCCAATCGCAACACCTCGGCACGATCATCAATGCGGACAAACGTTGGCCGCACAAACGGATTACCCGCAATCGCCGGCTCGCCAAAGGTGAGCGTGTGCGTTTTCTCGCCTTGCGGTTCCAGGCGAAGCGTTGTTTTCACAACCACCGGTTTGCGTTCAGCGTCAAAGCCAAAGTCATCGGCCTTGGTAAAAGTCAGTGGCGCGAAGCGTGATTGCAGGCCCGATAGCAAGTTGGTGTACGCCTCGACCTCGGCGGTGCGCGTCGGCCAGTCACCCGGCAGTGTCCATACGTTGCCGGTCTTTACG